>QNBI01000314.1 GCA_003641675.1 Spirochaetota bacterium
AATACGGCGTCCATGCTTCTAACCTGGGAGCTCTGATTGCCGATATAGTGGGCAGGCATTACAGCTGCCCTGCGTTTATTACCGATCCGGTAGGGGTAGATGAGTTTGAGCCTTTAGCCAGGTATTCAGGTTTTCCGGGAATGGAAAGAAAATGCCAGTCCCATGCCCTTAATATAAGGGCCATGGCAAGAAGAGCAGCTTCGGAGGAAAATGCAACTATATTCGACATAAATTTCATTGTTGTACACTTAGGAGGCGGCATATCGGTTGCACCTTTAAAAAAGGGAAAGATAGTTGATGTCAACAATGCAAATGACGGGGGGCCCTTTTCTCCGCAGAGAACAGGCTCGCTTCCCACTACACAACTGGTTAATCTTTGCTTTTCCGGCAAATACAAAAACGCAAAGGAACTTAACTATATAATAACTAAAAAATCCGGCCTTCTCGGTTATATAGGTACGGATGACGGTATAGAAATTACAGCGAGAATAGAAAAAGGCGATACCAAAGCTCTGGAGGTATTCCAGGCAATGGCGTATCAAATATCAAAAGAAATTGGTGCTATGGCAGCTGTGCTTAAAGGAGATGTTAACTCAATAGTCCTTACAGGAGGCATGGCACATCCCCCTTTAACAGACTGGATAAAGGACGCAACTAACTGGATCGCACCGATTAGAGTTTTTCCGGGAGAGAACGAGATGCTAGCGCTCGCAGAGGCAGGTCTACGTTACCTATCCGGCACAGAAGAGCTTAAGGATTATTAAAATAAAGAAGATAACAGTTGCTGCAATATTTCTCTTTTCCGCTTTTACACTTTTTTCGGAATACCCGCAAATTCAAAATCTAAGCAGAGACGATCCCTTATTTATTCAGCTCCAGAACGATATCCAGAAGTACTACAAATGGAAAAGCAGGGGCAAAAAAGATAAAACCTACCCTCCTATTACTCTTTTCAGTTACATACCAGGAGAAAAAGATGATCTTTTTGCATTGGCTTCAAGGCTTAATATCCCATACGACACTCTCTCATCCTTAAACCGTATTAGCAACCCTCAAGAATTAAAGAAACTAAAAACAATTCTTGTTCCCAACCTGCCCGGAATCTTTGTACCGTTAAAGCCAAAAACAGCTCTGGAAGATATCATGTATTCATGGCGTGTGAGCCATTATAAAGAGGCTTTAAAAATTACAGTCTCCCACCGAAAAAGCAGGACAGAGTATAATTTTTATCTTGGCGACCGCTTTCACCCTATTGAACGTGCATATTTTCTGCAGATTCTATTCCGATTCCCTCTTTCGAAGGGGGTACTCTCATCCGGTTACGGCGAAAGGATAAGCCCTTTCACCGGCCATCCGGAATTTCATACCGGTATAGATATAGCCGCCCCATACGGAACAGACGTATTTGCCGCCCGTGATGGAATCGTAATTGGCATAGGGTTCAACAGAGTTTACGGCAACTATATTATACTTGAGCATGAGGGGGGCTACGAAACAGTCTATGGACATTTAAAAGAAATAAAAGTAGAGTTGCACGACCGTGTAAGTTCAGGTACAATTATCGGAGCTGTAGGCAGTACGGGTATGTCTACCGGTCCGCACCTTCACTTTGAAATAAGAAGAAAAGGAGCTCCGACAAATCCGCTACCGCTTATAACCGGATTTAAAAAATGAAAAAATGGTTGTTTCCGTTATTTTTAATAATTTTAATTCCTCTCTATTCGGAGACTATCGTTTCGCCGGTCGTTACGGAAATTAATATCCCCGTAGAATCAGAAATTGAAAAGAGCACCAAAGTAAGACTGGAGGAATCTGTAAGTCTAAATATAACAGGAAATAAAGAATTTCTTAAATCCATCGATATCGAACTGCATCAGTCAAATATCCTAAAGAAATTTGCAGACAGCTTTGTAGTATATATCTACAAGGGCTTGAACCCTGCTCCGCGAAAAGGCCTCAAGAATTACAGTGGAATAAAAATATTTTCACATATCGTACCTTACCGAAACCGGATTTATATAAAAATCCCGTTAAAGAGTAAAGAAACCGGTAATCTTAAAGCATCTCTGCAGAGTTCATATCTTGTAAAGCAGGCTGTTTCTGCAGCGGATTTTCCTCTCCTTTTTACAATAGAACCCATTATGAAAGGCATCCCGGATACAGCATTTGTTAAATATTTCTCCCTTTTAATTACTCCTGAAGTAGAAAACAGAGGGTTCTTCGTCTTAAATGTAAAAAAACCGGAAGGCTTTAAAAAAGAGCAGTACTCTGTATATATCGACGGTGAGAGAACAGATAGTGTAGGGAAACCAATCCTGCTCACTGCAGGTATTCATGAACTGCTAATTAAATCCAACTACTTTGAAAATGTTAATTCTGCTTTTACAGTGGAGGCTGGCAAAACCAATACCATGAATATACTCTTAAAACAGAATATATCAACTATAACCTTCGATGCGCCCGAAAATGCAGTCATCTACTTCGACGGAACAAAGTTAACACCCAATCAACTGCAGAATTTGCATGTAAAAGAGGGAGACCATCTAATAAGAATGAAAATCGCCGACTATAGCTTAACAAGGAAAATAACGGTTAATAAAAATAAAAGATACCAAATTTCTTTAGTTTTTGATATATTGGTTAAAGAGTATTAAATGTTTTTAAAGTATAGTCGATAATATAGGTGTCGGTACCCTAATATAGTTCCCCTCCCAGTTTACTATATTTACCGACGCCCTAACGGGTAGGCCAGTCTTGCATAAGGCTGGCCTCTTTTTTAACTCTATTTGATCTTGACAATTTTCTATAAAAGACTCTTAATTTGTTAAAATGAAACCAAAGAGAAACCCAAAACTTCTTACAGAAATACTGCTGGCATTTCTAATCTTTACAGCAATAACAATAGGTGCGGTTATCGGGATTGTTCTTGCAGCCACTAAAAATATAGATATCACTCAAGGTTTCGGAGAGCATAAACCCGCCCTTCCCACCCAGATACTCGATATTAAAGGCCGCTTAATTACGGAATTCTTTTCCAATGAAAAGAGGGAAATTGTATCCATAGATGAAATGCCTAAAATCCTGCTGGAGGCTGTCTTAACCAGAGAGGACAGGCATTTCTACGAACATCACGGGTACAGAATAATAGATATGATAAAGGCCGGCTGGCATATAATTACAGGCCAATTCTTTCAGGGAGGCAGCACTATTACCCAGCAGCTGGCCGGGACACTCTACTCCAACAGGGCAGATATATCTCTTAAAAGGAAACTGATCGAACTCTGGTGGGCAATACAGCTGGAAAGACGCTATACAAAAAATGAAATCCTGGAGATGTATCTTAACGAAATGTACTTCGGGCACAATACATACGGTGTGGAGGCTGCATCCCAATTCTACTTTAAACATTCTGTCAGAGATATAACCCCTGCAGAAGCGGCAATGCTGGTAATACAGCTGGCGGCGCCGGGCTACTACTCTCCTATTAACCATCCCAACAGGGCAAAGAAACGCCAAAAGGAAATTCTCGACCAGATGGTACAGCTTGGTTATCTTTCCAGGGACGAAGCGGACCTCTCTTTTCAGGATTATTGGGACAATTACGATTATACCAGAACAAATATAACGTCAGCATGGTTTGAACGCGAGGATAAGGCCCCT
>QNBI01000315.1 GCA_003641675.1 Spirochaetota bacterium
ATTTAAGGGGAAAACTATCTCTGTATTTATTAATTTAAAAAAATTAACTGAATTGCTGGAAAGAAGTAGTTTAAGTGAATTAATTAATGAAATTAATCTTATTAGAGAAAGGAGGAGTAACTCATTAATTGTAATTGCCGCTTCGAGCAAGGCAATAGGAAAAAACGGTTTTGAGCAATTTGAAGAGTTTTTAAAATATTTAAGGAATAATAGAAAGCGGTTAATCCTACAGAGCCCCACTATATATTTAAGGGGTAAGCTGCCGGAAAAAAGAATATACATACCGGAAACACAGTGCAATAAGTCTGAGTATTTTTCAAGAAACTATTTATCTCAAAATGAAGATGTTAATCTTCTCTATTCAAGGATGATCCATACTACGATTCTTGTTAATCAGCTTAGAGGAGACAAATACAAAAAAAGAGCCGCAAGAAATGAACTGTGGAAAGGGCAGTGTAACTCTGTATACTGGGATTCCTATAAAGGTGGTATTTACAATAACCGTTTAAGGAAGGCGGCCTACAGAGCTTTTCTTGAAACGGAGAAGATAATAAGGGCAGATTCGGAGTTTATCCCTTCCGTATTGACTGTAGATTTCGATATGGACGGAAAAAAAGAGTTTCTCTATCAGGGCAAAGTAATAAATGCCTATGTGCATCAGAAAAGCGGGTCTGTAATTGAACTCGATTACATTCCTTCCTCCTGGAACTACCTCGATACTGTAAACAGGAAACAGGAATCTTTTGACAAAACAGGTTCGTTAAATGCGAAATATTCCGCAAAGGCCTTTATAGACAGATTTCTGCCGCAGGAAGAAGGTATGGATAACTTTAAAAGTGGAAAGGCTATAGAAGTCGGGGATTTTTCTGCAAGCAATTATACTGTTGCCGACATTAATACGGGGAAGCAGAGTATACAGTTTAGAAAAACAGGATATATATTTCTAAAGGGAAACGAGAATGCCTTTAGAATAGAAAAAAAGTATACTTTCAGGCAGAATACCATCTACATTAGCTATATCCTTTCCAATCTTTCCGAAAAGGAGCTAAGCTTTAAGTTCGGCGTTGAGCTTAATCTTTCGCTTACCCTTAATAAAATTGCAGACTATAAAGTATCTGTTATTAACAGCGGGAACATGGAAGAATTGGATGTCAGCAAACCGCTGGAGAGAAAGGGTATGCAGTCATTTAGTATTGCGGATACGTACAACAATACTCTTATTCTTGTTAACCCTTCGGCTATGTCAGGATTTTGGACTTATCCCGTTTATTATAACAACATGTATCAGTATACTTTCTTTATGCCCTACTGGGAGATGAATTTAAAGAGCGGTGAAATAGTTAAATGCTACTTATCCGTTAAGCTAAAGAGGTTTTAGGTGTGTTATAGGTTTGCCTTTTGTCTTAGCTCTGCTCTTGTGAATTAATTAAGACATTAAATACTGCGTTAAGCCAGTTCTGTACATCTTCATAATAAAAATCCTCCGCCATGAGAAATTCCAGAAATGCATTTTTATATCTTCCGGTAAAATAATAGCTTTGGCCCAGGTAGAAGTGAGCTCTGGATTCCACTTCTTTTGAATGGTAAATGCTTAAAAAATTATTTAGGAGTTTTTCCGTTTTGTAAAAATTTCGTTTCTGCAGATAGTTGACAACAATAGTGTATAGCGTATATTCCTCTCCTGCTTTGGATTTCCGCTTTTCCGAATTGAGTATCTTAACACTCTTAGGTGCAGGCGGTTTAAGTTTAATACTGCTGATTAATTCATTAACAGCTTTTTGAGCAGCAGGCTGTAATTTTTGATACTTTGGAAAGGCGAACTGCGAGGATGGGGAAAGTTCGACTCCTGTGTCTATGCTTGAAGAAATTAGGAGATACGGAAGCGGAAGAGGTCTTATCCTGGGTTTCTCCGGAAGGCCGGCTCTTTTCACCCCCATGGGTATCATAACAGGATTAACTGTTGTGTTTTGGCCAGCTTTGAGTTCTATTTTACCTATTTTAAATAATCCTGCATCTAATAGAGCATAGTAGTACCCAATCCCCGGAACCGGGTAGTCCTGATAGCTTTTTTCAGTTCCTGAAATTGTTACAGGAGAATTTGAGTGAAGCAGATCCTCGGCAGACGTAAAGGGAGATGTATTCCTGAAGAGAAGAAGGTCTCTTTTGGGTGCTGAGGTATCAAAGCTAACGAGTACGTAGTCGTTTTTTACCGAAGCTTGTAAATTTTTAATTTTCGCGGCACGCTGTTCCTCTGTTGCAATGGACTTAACAGCAACGCCTGTGGTGGTCTTATTGCGGAAAGGAATGAGCAGCTTATATATTTTCCCTTTTTTATCCTCAATTAAAACTGCATAATAATATTTCTTAACAGTAACCGGATAATCCGTATAGGATTCTATGCCCTGTTTAACCTTGGCTATAAATTTAGCTTTGGAGATATTGCTGTTTCTTATTTCTTTATCCAGTCTGTAAATAAGATTTGTACCCTTAACATCCTCGGAATCTTTCCAGGTAAGCTTAATACCGCTTTCGACTGCTTTTGCTTTTAATCTCGAAACAAAGGGCGCGAAAACTTCCGGACTGTTTTCCTCCTTGTTGTTCTGGCTGAATAACAGTACGGAAAAACTAAGGGAAAATAAAAATAATAGGATAATTTTTCTCATACATCTATTTTATTCGGCTAAATAGGTTATAGTCCATAGAAAAAAGAATATTTGACACAAAATATACAAATAATTAAACTAAAAGAATGTTTGTTGCTTTGGCATGTGATTTTTCTAATGAGGACCATAGGAAGGATGCAGAACAGATTATACTGCAATATGGATTTTCACGCATAATGGAGAACCTGTTCGAATCTTCAACAATAAGTGAAGCCTATCTTACAAGGCTGAAACACGATCTGGACCGGATCACCGATTCGTATGACAGTTTACGTTTCTATCAGTATCCTGTAGAGAATACACTGGCAATAACATATTTAAAAGAAAAAAAATGGCGAAGGCTTATTGTAAGACTTTAGAGCGTATGTTCCAAGGAGGATAAATTGCTAGAGGACTATCAGCAGCGGGTTGATCTGTTAAAGGAAAAAATATCAGAGACCAGGAGGTATCTTTGACCTTGATAATCTTAAAAAACAGATTGAAGAACTGGAAAAAAAGACGCTTGTACCTGAATTCTGGCAGGATAGAAAAAGGGCGGAGAGAGTCCTCTCCAGGCTTAAAGGTATAAAAAAAAGATACGAGGCATGGAATTCACTTTTTAACGAATTTGAAGATTTTTATGGACTATTAAAAATAGCACTTGCAGAGTCTGATAACTCGATGGAGAAAGATTTAGCAGGGAGTTTGGAAACGCTGGAAAATGAATTTTCGGAACTGGAAATCTTGGAGCTTTTAGGGGGAGACCGGGACGATGCGTCGTGTTTTCTAACTATACATTCGGGAGCCGGCGGTACGGAGGCATGCGACTGGGTGAGTATGCTCTTTAGGATGTACAGCCGATGGGCTGAGCGGCATGGTTTTAAAATGGAAATTTTAAGTCTGCTGGAGGCTGAGGGCGGGATTAAGTCTGTGACTGCACAAATCACAGGTGAATATGCGTATGGTTATTTAAAAACAGAAAATGGAATTCACAGGCTTGTCAGGATATCA
>QNBI01000316.1 GCA_003641675.1 Spirochaetota bacterium
ATTAGGTGCGCCGTTATAAAGAGCACCGGATATATTATAAAAGCTGATAATTCCATATATCGGAATTTAAGGTAAAAAAGAAAACACGGAAGAGAGAGGGCAAAAGATCCGGCCAGCGCAAATCCTGTCCGAACAGGATGCAGAGGCCGTCCAAAAATCCACAAAAACCGCGATAATTTTGTTCTCCTCACCCTTCCTTTCATTCTATCTCAACCTTATTTCATTATAACCCTAAAATACCTTTTTTTCCCTGCTCTTAAGAGTATTTCACCTTTACTAGCATAACTTAAATCCACCATAGTATCTATGGAATCTACTTTCACTCCGTTTATATAGGCTCCGCCCTGGGTAACCAGCCTTCTTGCCTCGCTTTTAGAAGCACAGAGCGAAGTACCGGAAAAAAGATCTATCACATTAATTCCGGCCTTTAATGATTCCTCCTTAATTTCTCCGGAAGGAATACCGGTGAGTCCCGTATTCTCCTCTTTACCGAATGCAGCCCGGGATGCGCTTTTTGCCCTTTCCGCTTCTTCTCTCCCGTGAACCGTTGAAGTAAGCTCGAAAGCCAGTACTTCTTTCGCCCTGTTAATTTCTCTGTCTTTTAAACTGCTCAGTTCTTTTATTTTTTTGAGAGGAATAAAAGTAAAGAGCTTTAAAAGTTTTTCCACATCCGCATCCGGTATATTTATCCAGTACTGATAAAACTCATAGGGGCTTACCATTTCCGGGTCCAGAAACAGGGCACCTTTTTCTGTTTTCCCCATTTTTTTCCCGTCCGACCTTGTTACAAGCGGACTTGTAAGTGCAAAAACCTCTTTCCCTTCAACACGCCGTATAAGCTCTATACCTGCAACAATATTTCCCCATTGATCATCGCCGCCCATCTGCAGCATACATCCGTATTTTCTAAATAAAGTAAGATAGTCATAAGACTGAAGTATTTGATAGTTAAATTCTATAAAGGAAAGACCCTTTTCCAGCCTCATTTTATATGTTTCAAAACTGAGCATCCTGTTTACAGAGAAATGCCTTCCTATATCACGTAAAAAATCTATGTAGTTTAAGTCCGCAAGCCATCCGGCATTATCCTCCATAATACCACTACTATTATCCAGAGTTATAAAACGGGATATTTGTTTTCTAAAACGGGCAGCGTTTTCCTTAATTGTCTCTATGGGAAGTATTCTGCGCGTCTCTGTTTTACCGGAAGGGTCTCCTATTCTGGCTGTTCCTCCGCCCACAAGTGCTATTGCACGGTGTCCTGCTCTCTGAAGATGCGCCATCGCAAACATAGGCACAAGATGCCCAACATGCAGACTTCGACCTGTCGGGTCAAAACCAACATAGAAGGTTGTTTTTTCCGAATTAAGCTGTTTTTTTAATGCAGTTTCATTTGAACACTGGCTTATAAATCCCCGTTCTTTTAAAACTTCAAAACCATCCACTACTCCTTCCTCCTGTACTCTGCGCTTTCCTTCTTTATCCTGGCAGGAATCTCTTTTACCGGTATTCTTATCTGTTCCATAGAATCCCTGAACCTTAAGGTTACAGTGTTGTCCTCTTTAGTCTGGTAATCTACGGTAATACAGAAGGGTGTTCCTACTTCATCCTGACGCCGGTACCTCCTGCCGATAGCACCGCCCTGATCGTAGAAGGTGGTAAAATGCTTTCGTAAATCCTTTTCGATATTCTTTGCCAATTCCGCAAGCCCGTCCTTTTTTACAAGCGGGAAAACTGCCGCGGTAATAGGTGCAAGATCAGGATGGAAACGAAGAACGACGCGTTTTTCACCTGCAACCTCCTCTTCATCATAGGCATCGCTTAAAACAACTAAAACAGTTCTCGTTAAACCGGCAGATGTTTCTATTATATACGGGATATATCTCTCTCTGGACTGGTCATCCAGATAGGTTAAATCCTTACCGGAAAATTCCATATGCCTTTTTAAATCATAATCCGTTCTGTTATGTATACCCTCCAGTTCCTTCCACCCAAAAGGAAACTCGTACTCTATATCAAAAGCCTTCTTTGCATAGTGTGCCAGTTCATTCGGTCCATGTTGATGAAACCTCAATTTCTTTTCGCGCACACCAAGCGTTTTATAGTAGTTAAAGCGCTTTTCTTTCCAGAACTCAAACCATTTTTCATCCTCCGGGGGATAGACGAAGTACTGCATTTCCATCTGCTCAAACTCGCATGTCCTGAAAATAAAGTTCTTTGTTGTTATTTCATTACGGAAGGCTTTGCCTACCTGAGCAATACCAAAAGGAATCTTTAGCCTGCTTGTCTGCAGAACATTTTTAAAGTTTACATATATACCCTGTGCCGTTTCCGGACGAAGATAAATAACAGACGCATCATTTTCCACAGGCCCCATATGAGTTTTAAACATAAGGTTAAACTGCCTCGGATCTGTAAGCTCGCCTCCGCATTCCGGGCAGATATGCTTTTCCAGATTTTCTTTCGGGATTTGGTCTGCTCTGAACCTCTGCTTGCATTTCTTGCAGTCCACAAGAGGATCGGTAAAATTCTCAACATGGCCCGATGCCTCCCAGACTTTCGGGTGCATCATTATTGCGGCATCTATACCTACAATATTGTCGTTCAGTTGAGTCATCTCCTTCCACCAGAAATTCTGTATTCTCTTTTTAAGCTCCACACCGAGAGGGCCGTAATCCCAGGCAGAGGATAATCCTCCGTAAATTTCACTTGACTGAAAAATAAACCCTCTCCTCTTGCAGAGAGAAACAAGTTTATCCATTGTTACACCAGATACTTCTGCCGATGCCGCCATACTAAACTCTCCTTAATTTATAAAACTATTTACCTTAAGTTTTCCCCTGCGCAAGAAATGAAATGACTGTATCCACTCTTTTAAGCATTTTTTCCTGCCCCAGAAGCTTTATGGACCCAAAGAGCGGAGGGGAAACCCGGCTCCCTGTTATTGCAACCCTTAGAGGCATAAGGATATCCCCCAATTTATACTCCATTTTTTCCGCCAAATCTCTAAAACGCCTTTCATTTTCCTCGTCTGTATGTTCACTAAAATCTTCGAGCAGAGTACGTACATTTTTAAGAACCGTAAGGGTTTTTTCTCTATCGAGCCTCTTGGGGATTATATCATCCAGACTGTAGCTTTCTATGTCAAAAAAAAGAAATCTCAAAAGCATAGGAGCATCGGAAAGCAGTCTCATTCTTTCCTGGATTAGCGGAACAGCACCATCTATTATCTTATCCTCTTCCTCCGTAGGCGGATTATGCACAACTTTGTCCTCTATAAGATAAGGCAGAATAAGTTCCTTTATATTTTTTTTACTTCTCTTTCTTATATAGATACCGTTAAACCATTGAAGCTTTTTATAATCGAATATAGCAGGTGCTTTGTTAAGTCTGTCAAGACTAAAAATCTTTTCAAGCTCCTTTAGGGTAAATAATTCTTTAGCATCATCATGCGACCAGCCCAAAAGGGAAATATAATTTATAAGCGCTTCGGGAAGATATCCGCTTTTTCTAAATTCCCGAACACTTGTTGCACCGTGTCTCTTGGAAAGCTTCTGCCCGTCCTTTCCCATTACCATCGGAAGATGACAGTAGGCAGGAGGCTCCCACCCGAAAGCTCTGTAAATGAGAACATGAA
>QNBI01000317.1 GCA_003641675.1 Spirochaetota bacterium
AAGTCTCGGAAGTTCTATTGGTACATTTATTGCAATTCCATTTTTAGCCAAATTAATACAGTGAGAGAGAAAAAAATGCTAAATGAAGTAAAACCCTTTAAGACTCTTACATACAATCCGGAAATAGTTGGTAATATTGGTTACTGTCTTGCGCAGCCCTATGATGTTATTTCAGAAGAACTTTTAGACCAGTACTATAAACAGTGCCCATACAATATTGTTCGTTTAACTCTAAATAGAGAAAACGATTCCGATACGGAGAAAGATAACAGATATACAAGGGCTTTAAAAATATTTGAATCATGGAAGAATAAACAGGTTTTAACAGAATCCGGAATGCCTCTTTTCTGGGCATATGAACAGGAATTTGCACTTTATGATGAATGGGCGGTTTCTGAGGGTAAGGCTAAGAAGATTAAGAAAAAACTAAACGGTTTTATAGGTCTTGTGAAACTGCGCGACTACAGTGAGAGAGCTATTCTTCCCCATGAGAAAGTTTTAGAGAAACCCCTGGAGGATAGGATAAAGCTAATCGAAACTACAAAGATGCAGTTTGAATATATCTGGGGAATTTATAATGACAGAGAAAGCCGGGTAGATGCAATACTTGAGAAAAGCAGAAAAGACAAGCCATTTATTAATTATTACGAAGATTTAAACGGTGTTACTCATAGATTATGGAAAATTGAGGATAGAGATTTAATTAATTCCATAAGCAGAGTTGTTGATAACAGTAAAATCTATATTGCAGACGGACACCATAGGTATCAGGCCATGCTGGAAATACGAAATAGAATGCGAAAAAAATATCCGAATGCAGGACCGGATGCTCCCTGGGAATATATTATCATGTACCTTGTTAATTTTAACAATGAAGGATTAACAATACTCCCTACACACAGGGTACTGCATGATCTGGATATTAAAAGAATTAAAGACCTTAATATAAAAATAGAAGAGTTTTTCCATGTTAAGAGTTATCCTTTTCATAATGGAGAAGAGGAAAAAGCGCGTTTAAGGTGGCTGCACGATCTTAAAGGAAAAGAACAGGGTGAACATAAATTTGGTGCATATATAAAAAAAATTAGACGCTACTATCTGTTAACACTTAAAGATTCGGAAGCATACAAAGAACTTATTGATCTGCCCTACTCGTCGGTATGGAAACTTCTTGATGTAAATATTATTAATACTCTTATATTGAGAAATATAGTTGGATTAACAGAAGCAGAATTATCCGCGCAGACCTATATTTCGTATATAAAAGATATTAAAGACGCCATTGCGAGTGTGAATAGCGGGGAAAATCAGGTTGCGCTTATACTCAATGCTTCTACTCTTAATGATATAGTTACACTTGCAGAGAACGGTGAGAAAATGCCGAGAAAGGCAACCTACTTTTATCCTAAGCCGTTATCAGGGTTAGTTTTTTACAAAATAGTTTAATAAAGAGATAGTAAACAAATCTTGTAAGAAAACAGAAAAGAGGTTAGTATTATTTCATGGTTACAGATGAAATGATAAAAAAACTTCCTAAGGTGGAACTACATGACCACCTGGACGGGGGTCTGCGTCCCTCTACAATAATAGAACTGGCAAAAGAGTACAATATTGAACTGCCTGCAGATAACCCGAAAGAGCTTGCAGACTGGTTTCACAGAGGAGCGGACAGAAAGAGTCTCTCACTCTATCTTGAAGGTTTTGGAGTAGCCCTGTCTGTTCTGCAGACAAGGGAAGCCTTAAAACGTGCTGCACGTGAGGCTATCGAGGATTTAGCTTCGGAAAATGTTGTCTATACGGAAATTAGATTTGCGCCTGTTCTTAATATAAATAACGGACTTAACCTTGAATCTGTTGTAGAATCTGTGCTGGAGGGATTAGAAGAAGGAAAGAAAAAGACGGGCGTTGAGTATGGGTTGATACTCTGTGCAATGAGGGATCAGAAAGTATCTTTGGAAACAGCAGAGCTTGCAGTTTCTTTTAGGGACAGAGGCGTTGTAGGCTTTGATCTTGCAGGCGACGAGTACGGACATCCTCCCAAAAAACATCTTGATGCCTTTGAATATATACGAAGAAAGAATTTCAATATAACCATACACGCCGGAGAGGCTTTCGGTATGGAATCCATATGGCAGGCGGTTCAGATTTGCGGGGCTCACAGGATTGGCCATGCCACGAGACTTGTAGAGGATATGGTTGTTCACGGTACCAGAATAGAGAAAATGGGTTCGCTTTCAAATTTTATAAGGGATAAACGGATTCCATTGGAAATATGTCTTTCTTCCAATATCCAGACAGGAGCGGCAAAGTCTTTCGATGAACACCCCTTTAATATCTACTTTAGAAATCACTTCCGTGTAAGTTTAGGTACAGATAACAGACTTATGAGCAATACAACATTAAGCAAAGAATATAAAATTGCAGTAAAGTATTTTAATCTAAACCTGCGCGACATAGAAAAGCTTACCATAAATGCTATGAAATCTGCCTTTATACACTACGACGAAAGAATTAGAATAATATATGATATACTAAAACCTGCCTTTGCAAGATTAAGGGAGGAAACAAATCCTCTTGTTTAAAGGAGAATATTATGCCCGATTTATCTGTTAGTTATATGGGACTAAAATTAAAAAATCCTGTTATTGTATCCAGCTCAAGCCTAACGCAGACTCTGGATGGAATAAAACGGTGTGCCGATGGGGGAGCATCCGCAGTAGTTTTAAAATCACTTTTCGAAGAACAGATTGGTTCTGAAACATTGGAGCTGGAAGAATTATCCGAGCTGTATGCACATCCGGAGGCTATGGATTATGTAAAGCAGATGGGGATGCGCCTTGGGCCGAGAGACTACTTAAAATTAATAGAGGATGCCAAAAAGGCTCTAGATATTCCTGTAATTGCCAGTCTTAACTGTATATCGCCTAAATGGTGGTCCAACTATGCTAAAGAAATAGAGGTAGCCGGCGCTGATGCTCTGGAACTTAATATAGCCGTTATGCCAAAAATGCTCGGAGAAAGTTCGGAAAAGGTAGAGAAACTGTATGTTAGTATTGTAAACGGAATACGTAAGGATATTAATTTGCCAATAGCAGTAAAGATAGGTCCCTATTTTACCGTGCTTACAGGAGTTGCGGAAAAGCTAAAGGAGGCGGGAGCAGATGCTCTTGTGCTCTTTAACCGTTTTTATCAACTAGATATAGATATTAATACTCTGTTGTTAAAACCAGGCTATAGGTTTAGTTCTCCGGCCGAGATTAATTTACCCTTAAGGTGGGCTGCAATTCTATACGACCAGATAGGGTGCGATATGTCTGCATCTACCGGCGTCCATGACGGAGAGGGCGCTGTTAAAATGTTGCTTGCCGGTGTGAATGCCGTTCAGGTTTGTTCTACTCTTTACCTTAACGGTATAGAGCAGATTGCCAGGATTCTTGAAAGTGTAGAGAACTGGATGAAGGAAAAGAACTTCTCTAAAATCGATGATTTTAGAGGGAAAATGTCACAGGCAGAGAGTAAAGAACCTGAATACTATGAGAGGCTTCAGTATATTAAGGCCCTAGTTGGAATTGAATAATCTTAAAAATTTTCTTTTTTGCTGAACACAGTTCTTAAAGACTCTTTTAG
>QNBI01000318.1 GCA_003641675.1 Spirochaetota bacterium
AATCCCTATATCTTCCTCGTTATTCTCCGCAGGATTAAAGAGATACTGACGCAGAGCCGCTGCTACCGCGCTGTCAACTTTAATATATCCCGACCCTTTAATAATCTCTACCTTTCTCACATTGCCATCTGCATTTACATATATTTTTGCCTTTACGGCTGCATCCTGTCCTTCTGCCTTAAGAACATCAGGAAAAGCAATAGGTTTACTTTTTAAAATATGTCTACTTTCCTTGTTCCATTTAATGCCATTATCGGGGTTTTTCTCTTTATTAGCTTCGGAAATATAATTTTCAGAACCGGATATTTTACCTACTTCGTTTAAAACGGTATTTACATCTGGTTTAAGCATAAGAATTTTTTTGTCCGGATTTAATTTTTTAACATCTGTTATAATTCTTTCTGACGTTCCCGTTTTTGCTTTTTTAAACGAATTATCCATAAGAAGTTTGTTTATTTTATCATTATTCAGCGAAGGGATCTTTAATCGCCCGACAGTTCCCAGAGCTTCATCCCGTGTAAATTCCCTGTTTGTTATTATATCTCTGCTTTCGGATAAAATATTATGTGAAGAAGAGTTAATTATAGTATCTACATTCGAAACACTCGTAAAAACTATACTAAAATGTGTTTTTTCTCTGTTTTCCATAACAGGAATTTTCATTCTAAAAAAAATCGCTATAAGAACAGCATGAAGTATGATAGAAGAACCGATTGATACTCTGTACCGTTTTATCATCTTGCCAGACTCTTTTTCTTTGCAATCATCGATACCTTTTTTATGCCGGCCAGCCGGCAGAGATCTATAATCTCCATTACATACCTATACATAACCGACTCATCAACCTGCAGAAACACCTCATGCTTTCCGCTAATATTTACAGCATTTTTAATCTCTGCAGGAAAATTATCTATCTTTACCAAATCCTTCCCAATATAAACCAGTCCGCCGGGTTTAATAGTTACAACTACCTCTTCATTTACCACCGATTTGGCCGTATACGCTTCCGGAAGGTTTACCGAAACAGCAGGATTCATTGCCATTGTAGCATTAATCATAAAAAAAATTACAACGAGAAAAATCATATCAATAAGCGGTGTTAAAAGCAGGCTACTGTTATTCTTTATCCTTCTTTTTACTTTCACTTCACTCTCTTTAATATTTCTACACTTTTAACATGCCTGTCATCTCTATCCAGAACCCTGAAAAACAGGCCTTCAATTTCCGCTGTAACTCCCTTCTCCGGAATTTTCCCCAGTTTATCCGACAGAAAGCCACCCACTGTATCGTAAGCACCTTCCTGAAGTTTAATATCCGTCTTATGATACAGCTCATCTATTCCCACTGTTCCTGAAACTATGTAGTGCTTTCTGCCTATTCTTCTTATATCTTCAAACTCTTCCTTAACCTCACCCGGGAAGTACCCTATTATTTCGGACGCAATTTCTGTGATGGTTATCATACCTGAGGTTCCGCCGTACTCATCCGACAAAAAGACAACTTTCTTCTTCTGCTGTATCATATCTTGAAACAACAGAGCAACTCTCTTTGTTTCCGGGTAATAGAAAGATTTTTTCATTACCTTTTTAATATCTTTTGCCCCTTCATAGATTATATCCTCAACATCAACATACCCTATAATATTATCCGTCCGTTTTTTTGAAACAGCAATATAGCGCATGTGAGTGTTAAGGAAAGTTTTATATATGTCTTCAAAACTGCTGGAATACTCAACAACAGGAAGCACATGCAGAGGTATCATTACTTCTCTCGCCATTTTTTCCCTGAAGTCGAAAATATCATCTATCATGCCCTGTTCGAACAGAGAGACACCAGCCTCTCTGCTTGCCAATTTCACAAGAATTCTTAAATCTTCTTTAGAACTGAATACTCTGTCATTTTTTTTATACTTTCCGATAATGGTAAGAAATATTTTTACGATAAAATTCAGTATCGTTAAAAAGGGAAAAAACAAAAAATAAAAAAACACAACAAGCGGAGCAAATTTAATACTTACCGTATTTGCATATTTCCTGAAAAAAGATTTAGGAATAATTTCTGAAAATATCAAAAAGATAATTGAAAGCAGCAGAGTGCCAAGCCAGTTTAACTGTAAGAGTCCTATTCGTCGCAAATGGCTGCTTAAAAGAACCGCTGCTGTTACAACTGCCAGATTAGTACCTATTAGAGTAGTTCCTAAAAGTCTTTCCGGTTTTAACAGTAAAAAATCTGCAGCTAAAGTATTTATATGCTGCTTATCTTTCTTTGTGTATAAATCAAACTGGTCTGCAGACAACAGTCCGGTCTCCAGACCCGCAAAAAAAGCTGCAAAAGAAAGACATATTACAATTTCGAAATATATCATACTGTTTTCTCTTTAATACATTCCACCTCTAATATTCTGTTGTTTTTCATTCTTAAGACACGAAATAAAATATTCTCAATTTCAACAGAATCATTAATACGGGGGATTTCTCCAAGTTTTTCCAGTATAAATCCGGCAAGAGTTTTGCTTTCAGAGGCTAATTCAATTTTTATAAGCTGTTCTACATCTTTAATTTGACACTCTCCGGCAATCATGTATTTATTTTTTGCAATTTCTCTGATTAAGCCGCTCTTTTCATGGTAAAAATAATCGAAGAGGTCCTCTATTAAATTCTGAAAGGTAATAACTCCTGCTGTTCCTCCGTATTCATCCACTATCAAAGCCATTCCTATATTTAAACTTCTCATTTCTTTGACAAGTTCGGATAACAGTTTTGTTTCCGGTACAGGATGCACAGGTTTTATGTAGTCAAATAAATTCCTGGAATTTCCGGAATTAATTTTCCAATCTATTAATTCTTTTACATCTATATAGCCGGCTATATGGTCCAGATCACCCCGGTATGCAGGAATTAGTGAGTATTTATGTGAATTTGGTAATTTTTGAAGTTTTGAAAGAATATCAGATATATCCGTTTTTATGTCAAACCCAAATATTTGATTCCTCGGGATCATAACATCCTCTGCAAATTCGTTACGAAAATCTATAAAAGAGTCCAATATTTTATACTCATAATCACTTATCACCTTCTCTCTAAGTCCTATTTGAATTGCAGATCGAAGTATTGCGGCTTTCTTACCGGTTGTTTGTACTTCCTGTTTCGGAAATATAGAAAGGAAGAGTTCCTTAACTATATTCAGGGATTTTGTTATGGGATACAGCAGTATATATATATAGTACAGTATTTTTAATGCAAAGCGGGAAAAAGCGAGGGAATTCTGTACCGCTAAATTCTTCGGCGACATTTCGCCAAAGAGAAGTAAAACAACTGTCATTACAGCTATTGTAATAATATCGGAATTAATTTGTAAAAGTTCGGAACCGAGAGTTTCCGATAAAGATGATGCAAAAATATTTACAAGCATGTTGCCTGTAAGTATTGTTATTAACATTTCATCGGAAGAATTCAGCATATGCCGTATAAACCGTCTTAACCTGGCCGATGTATTCTTCGAAAGTTTTTCTCTTTCAACATAGTTCAACGAAAAAAAGGCAGTTTCCGATCCGGAAAAGAATGCCGACATAATTAACAAAATAATTAAGATTAAGGTTTGCAACAATCCGTTCATATTTTCTGCTA
>QNBI01000319.1 GCA_003641675.1 Spirochaetota bacterium
AACATATGTGGGAGCTATGCCGGGTAAAATACTGCAGGGTCTTAAAATAGTTAAGACAAAGAACCCAGTTTTTATGATCGATGAAATTGACAAACTGGGCGCCTCGTTTCAGGGAGATCCGTCCTCTGCTCTTTTAGAAGTACTGGACCCGGAGCAGAATGTCGAATTCAGGGATCATTACTTAGACCTACCCTTTGATATATCCCATATCCTCTTTATTACCACTGCAAATACACTGGATACAATACCTGCACCGTTGCTTGACAGGATGGAAGTCATTAGGTTGTCAGGTTATATCGATGAAGAAAAAGTGGTAATTGCAAGACATTTCCTTATACCGAAATCACTCGATAGAAACGGCTTAAAAAAGAAAGACGTAAAATACTCTAAAAAAACATTAATGACTATAGCAAGAAAGTACGCGCGGGAGGCGGGCCTTCGAGATTACGAAAAAGCGCTGGACCGAATCCACAGAAAATTAGCTAAAAAGAGTATAACAGGGAAAATTAATTTCCCCATTAAGGTGGAGCCGGAAAATCTGGAAGAATACCTTGGTAAGCCGATATTCTACGAAGACCAGTATAACAAAATAATCAAACCAGGAATGGCAATAGGCCTTGCATGGACTTCATTAGGCGGTGCAATACTTACAATAGAGGCTGTTTCTAATCCCGGAAAAGAGGGATTTAAGCTAACGGGTCAAATGGGCGATGTAATGCAGGAGTCTGCAAATATCGCCTATACCTATGTAAGGCATATTGCCTCCGAATTCAACGTCAACAAAGATTTTTTTTCTAATAATATGATTCACCTTCATATTCCCTCCGGTGCAACTCCGAAAGATGGTCCCTCTGCAGGAATAACCATGGCATCCACCCTACTTTCACTTGCAACGGGAAAAAAGATTAAATCCTATCTTGCAATGACAGGCGAATTGTCTTTAATTGGACGTGTACTCCCTATAGGCGGGCTTAAAGAAAAAGTTATTGCAGCACGAAGAAATAATATAAAAGAAATTATTCTCCCTCTTGAAAATAAGAAAGATTTGGAAGATATTCCTGAACATATTAGGAAGGGAATAAAATTTCATCTGGTTGCCGATATGAAAGAAGTAATAGAGAGGATATTTTAATGAAAAGTAATCATTCGTATTTAATATTAGCCTTTTTAATTATTCCTATTCTTTCCGGGTGTGCAAAAGGGAATACCAGCCTTCATCCGGATTTTAAGATTTCGAAGCAGGAACTTACAGACGTCGTTCGTTCTCTTCCTGATGGTATAAGAAACAATATCCTCAAAAAACCTCAATGCTTTCTTGAGTTTATGGAACGCATTTTAAGAGAAGACCCTGCATACACAGTCTTAGTTGATAAATCTCATTCACTGACAAAAACATATATCCCGAAGGATCTAATTAATATTAATGATTACGGAATCCCTGTAACCAAAAAAAATCTAAAACTCCGCAGCATAGTAATTCCCGACTTAAAGGCCATGGAGGAAGCAGCTAACCTTAGAGGAATTAAACTTACCATAGGATCTTCGTACCGTTCATATACCTATCAGAACAGGCTCTATTCTCACTATGTAAAAACGGAAGGCAGAGAAAAAGCAGACAGGGAATCGGCACGTCCCGGACATTCTCAGCACCAGCTCGGGACAACAATAGATTTTTATCCCATAGAAGACAATTTTATAGAGACAAAACAGGGTACCTGGCTTTCGGAAAATGCTTGGAAATACGGTTTTTCTCTTTCCTATCCTCCTAATGCCGAAACCATTACAGGGTACAAATACGAACCATGGCACTACCGCTATGTAGGAAGAGATGTCGCATATATTATTAAGAGGTATTTCTTGGGCCAGCAGGAGATATTTCTCCAATTTTTTAATACACATAAGAAGTTTTTTATGGAGAGAATTATTTCTTAAAGATTAACCCTATAATACAATACATCCCTGCCTTACCAACCTTATATCACTTGAGGTTACATCCACTATTGTTGAAGGCACAGAGTTTGTATAGTCTCCAGAGTCTATTATAAGATCTACTTTATCATTAAATTGTCTAATAATTTCACCTATACGAAAAAGAGGTTTCTCACCGGAACGATTAACACTAGTGGAAAAAAGAGGTCTGTTAAGCACCCATAGCAATTCCTTTAAAAACTTATCATCCGGAACCCTTAAAGCAACTGTCCCATTAAATTTGTCCGGGAATATTACAGTTAAAGGCCCCGGCCAGTGCACCTTAAGAGATTCCGGCATTTCTTTATCCGTAAACCTTTTAAGCCAGGAAATATCACCTATAAGCTGCAGAAAAGCCTTCCCTTCTTCACGGTTTTTTAAGTCTGCAATTCTCTGTTCTGTTTCGGGTGCAATGCCTACAACTCCATACATTGTATCGCATGGCATTATAACAATGTCTTTCTCCATTAGAATATCATGTACTCTATGCAATAGACCGGGCTCATTTCTTCTAACTACCATTTCCGTTAATCTTTTTTAGAAATCCAATTAATCCGAAAATAACTATCAGGAAAAGCGGTATAAAAATCCCTATATATTTAAAAATAAGATTCCTGTTGTCCTTTTTAATATCCCAGGAAAACAGCCTGCCGACCTCGTACGATTGCCCCCGATTATCATAACCTTCGATTTTAACTAACCTCTCTCCATCCGATATAAGACCAAGCCGCCTTGCTTCCACTTTATTTATATCCGGATCTCTTTTTAAAAGTTCAAGTTCATCGCCAAGTTCGTGGTTTATTTGCTTTAATTCTTCGAGATTATTTCTAAGCTCCGTTTTGTAATTGCGCAATTTTTTATACTCCGCTACACCCTCATTCCCGAAGTAGAAGATCAATAATGAGCTTATTATAAAACCAATATAAATAAAAAGAAACAGCCGAAAATATCTCATTAATTTGATAATCGGCTAATTTCCTTTTTAATCTGAAAATTATTCTAATTTGACCATATCCAAATCATCAATATATTTTTCCAGAGGTATTTCACCGGATTTTTTTATTTTTTCAAGCTTTTCTAGTATATTTTTAATTCTGTCTATATCCTTATATATATAGTTAAACCGTTCTTTGCCCTTCTCCGCCGTACAGAGAGTTTCGATATAATTTATATTAAGTGTAAGAGAGGATAAAATATTATTAAGATTATGAGCCAATGCTATATTCATTTCATTAAAAAGTTTAATCCTTCCCTCTCTGTACTTATTTTCCTGTATTATTTCCTGATACTTTGCCGACCTGAAAAGAGAAGACAATTTTGCGCTTAATATTTTAGAATCGAAGGGTTTAACAATATAGTCATCCACTCCCATTAAGTATGATTTTACAATAGTTTCTGTAGATTCATCTGCACTTATTATAAGTATTGGCGTATCGCTGTGTTTTCCTTTCTGCTGCATTTTCCTTACCAGTTCAAGTCCATTTATATCAGGAAGATAGATATCCAGCAGGATCAGATCAAATTCTTCACTCGATTTAAGAAAATCTTCTCCGGATGTAAAAATTGAATAGTTCAATTTACACATTTTGGCAGAATAAGTTGCTATATAAATATCTGTTCTGCTGTCCTCTACAATGGCAATATTGCCCT
>QNBI01000320.1 GCA_003641675.1 Spirochaetota bacterium
AATTGGTAAACTGCTTCCGGACAAAACATACAGCCCCTTTGCAGAAAATCGGCTGGCTTCTATAACGGACCTTACTATTATTAATAATAAATTGTACTTGGTGACTCCGAAAAAGCTCTTTGTGTTTGCATCTGATTTTTTTAAAAAGAGGCTTGAACCTGTAAAAGCTGAAAAATATTATGTTTCTGTGAGGGTCCTGCCGAACCCTCTCTCTTATCCTTCAGGTTTAATTTTCAAAAAACCGGACACTCTCCTTTTGTGGAGTAAAAAAAACGATCAGGCTCCTGCATTTGGCAAAGTTATATCCACAGACAGCAGTATTGGCTACATTAATACTTTACTGGATTTCGACACCTCTTTGCTGTCTGTTGATCTCTATAATAATAAAATATTAACTGTGCAGGATACCGGTAAGTGTTCAATTTTTAATATGGCTACCGGTAATGTAGATTTTTCTTTTTTTTCCGCCGGAATGCACAGGATTATAATGATAAATGATAAAAATATTGTTGGTATCCGTACACGGCTGGGAGCATATGAGACCCCCCTCGTTCTTATAAATCCGGAGACAGGGGAAACTGTACCGGTAGAGGACGATGAGAGCTATATCTATTCCTTAAAATATGACAGTTACAATGCAAAACTATATACTATTGGAATAAAAAAACAGAACGGTAAATCATTTACAGTAATAAAATCCCACAGCGGGGATTTCTTTGATAAATCTTCTTTGGTGGACAAATATTCCGGTGAAGATCTTTCCGCTTCTTTGGCTGTTGATAAAAATAATGGAATAGTTTACTCCTCTTTGGGTTACAGTGGTATTTCCGGCTACTATTATGGAGTTAAGAACGAACTGGAATCCACAGATGAAATACCAAGAAAACTTATCGTTTCCGGGGATAAGATATTTTCCTTAAATAGAAATGGAACAATTACTGTTTGGAATAGAGATACAAGGAAGGCACTTTTAACTCTTTATGTTTTCCATAACGATTTGTGGGCATTCCTCTTAAAACAGCGCGGTATATTCCCCATAGGATATTATGTTTCTCCGGACGGAGAAGACCTGGTTAATGCTGTAAGGCAGGGGAAAATTATTAATAACTATAAAAAATACTACAAATTAAAACTTTCTGCTTTAGAGACAAATTAGTTTTAAACTGCCCGGATTAATAAAATCTAACTAATCGTGCGAAGGATTGCTGGAAACCTTTTTAATTGCCTCTTTTACAGCTTTTTTTACCTGCTGTGCATATTCTGTTGAATCTATCGAGTGGGCATATATGGTTCCCATGAGTGAAACTCTGTAATAGGGTTTTATATGGTTTAATGCATAAGCTGCCATATCCAAGACGCAATCCTGGCATTTGCATATATTATCATACTCTTTAAGCTGATTGTCCAGTTCAGTAAACACCAGTCTTTCTGCCTCATTGACTAAATTTTCAAAGTCGTACTGATCTGTAAGACTCATTTCTGTTTCTCCTTATTGAATCTTTATTAATAATCGCAAAGGGGTAGAGAAAAGTCAAGTTCTGCCTCAATGGTTTTCTCCCCATTCGGAAAGAGGTTCAAACTTTGTATATTTACTGATAAATGCTATTTTGACAGTACCGACAGGTCCGTTTCGCTGTTTTGCAATAATAAGTTCAGTTTCTGTATCCACAGTGTCATCATCTGGATTTAATTCTTCGTGTTTTTTACGGTGGAGAAATAGTACTACATCCGCATCCTGCTCAATGGAACCGGATTCCCTTAGGTCTGCAAGTGTGGGGCGTTTCCCCTCTGTTTCTCTCCTTACCTGAGAAAGAGCTACAACAGGGATGTTAAGCTCGCGTGCGAGAGCTTTCAGGGAACGGCTTATTTCAGCGATTTGCTCGTGTCTGGGCATGTCTCTGTTTTCGGATGTAATAAGCGTAAGGTAATCTATAAATAGAATGGAAATATCATGCTGTGTCTTCATCCTCCTCGCCTGTGCCCGCAGATCTAAAAGTTTCAAGTTGGGAGTATCATCTATGTAAAGCGGAGCATCGTATATTCTTCCTGCAGCCTCTGTTAATTTGTATAGGTCAGATTCTTTAAGAAAGCCGGTCCGTAGCTTAATGGAATCTATCCGGGCTTCACTGCTTAAAAGTCTCTGCATTAGAGCCATACTGGACATTTCCAATGTGAAAAATCCAACAGGTTTTGAATAACGTATGGATATGTTGGAAGCCATGGTGAGCGCTAATGCTGTTTTACCAACAGACGGGCGTGCACCGATTACAATAAATTCGGAATTCTGGAATCCGCTTGTGTAATTATCCAGCGAACTAAAACCGGTCGGAATACCGGTATAACTTTCCTTGGTATGATAAAGTTTTTCAATCGCCTCTATAGTTTTGGCAACTATTTCCTTTGCCTCGTAATAATAACCTGTATGCTGTCTTTCTGCGATTTCAAATATTTGTTTCTCTGCTTCTTCGATAATCTGCCTAATGTCCAGAGATTCTTCGTGAGATTGCGAGATAATCTGAGAGGCAATCCGTGCCAAATTTCTGCGTATACTGCATGTCTGTACTATCTGCGCATAGTATTCAATATTTGCACTGGTAGGGACAACTGATGTTAAGCTCGATATATAAGCTGAGCCTCCGGAGGAATCAAGGTCGTTATTTGCCTTTAATGCATCTGTTACGGTAATTAAGTCGATTGCCTCACCTCGGTTAAAGAGGTCAAGAATGGCTTTATATATTGTTTTATGGGCATTTTTATAAAAATCTTTGGGACGCAGATACCGTATAACAGCGGGGAGAGCCTCCGAATCCAAAAGCAGCGCTCCTAAGGTGGCTTCTTCCGCTTCTTCATTGTGAGAGGGTATCTTGTCCTTTAAAGAGTTACTTATCATGCATCTTTGACGGCTTCTTCTTTTTTCTCCGTTTTCTCTGTTGTTTCCGTTTTCTCTGTTGTTTCCGTTTTCTCTGTTGTTTCCGTTTTCTCTGTTTTCTCGATAGTTATATTTATGAAAGCCTCTTCATTCCCGTACAGTTTTATTTTGACAGTATGGCTGCCGACGGTACGAAGGCTGTGTTCTGGTACTTCTATACGCTTTTTATCAATAGAATAACCTCTGTTCTCCAGCTCCTGCATAATAGTCGCATTATTGACAGACCCGAAAAGTTTTCCGCTTTCACCTGCGGGCATCGTAAAAACGATCTCTTCGCTTTCCAGTCTTTCCTTAAGACTCATAGCCTCTTTTCTTTTTTCTTCTTTGCGTTTTTCTATTGCATTTCGCCTCTGTTCCAACATTTTAAGATTCTGCTTGTTGTAAGGTACGGCAAGTTTTTTAGGAAAGAGATAGTTTCTCGCATAACCGTCTGCAACAGTTTTTACATCGCCTTCTTCCCCGAGCCCTTCGACCTCTTGATAAAGTATAATTTTCATTTTTCCTTTTTGCTCCTTTCCATTTCTCTGTATTTAATCCATATTTCCGAGATTCCTAATCCCGGAATAAGTAGTAGAAATACAATATTGATTTTAGGTGATAGTAATAAAATTATTATAGTAGAAATTATTATAATTCTAAAGCCTCTTGAGACATTAAAAAACTTTAGAAAGAATTTTATTATAGC
>QNBI01000321.1 GCA_003641675.1 Spirochaetota bacterium
TGCAAGTATGCCTATCTCGGTTGCCACATCATCCTTGCCGCCGAAAGATCCTCCGGTATATGCCTGTACAACCTTCACCCGGCTTGCAGGAACGCTTAAGTTGTTTGCTATATGCCCTCTTAGATGAAAGGGTGACTGACAGGAAGCATAGACCGTTATCCTGTTATCTCCGGATGGCACTGCGCAAACAGCCTCCGGCTCAAGATAGGCATGCTCCTGAAAGGAAGTTGTATATGTATTTTCAACTATAACATCAGCTTCTTTAAATCCTTCTGTAATATCTCCCTTAATTAGCTTCTTTGAATAAGTTATATTTCCCGAAGGGTGAATCTTTCTGCAGCCGCTTTTCAGCGCTTCGTCGATTGTTAAAACAGGCTTTAAAGGCTCAATATCGAGCTTAACGGCAGCCGCACCTTCCTTTGCTGCTCTAAGATCATTAGCCACTACAAGTGCAACAGATTCGCCTGCGTACCTTATCTCATTAACGGCAAGGAGAGGCTGGTCGAATGGAGGCAGAATACCGATAATATTCGGGCCAGGAATATCTTTCGCAGTTAAAACGGCTTTAACACCACTAACTCTAAGCGCCGCTTCTGAATCCACACTGCGTATTTTCCCCGCAGCAATACCTGCACGGACTGCATATCCGTATAACATACCCGGAAACCGCAGATCCCCTGAAAATTTTGCCTTACCTGTAACAAGCTCCACACCGTCCACTTTCCTTACGGGTTTTCCGATAACGTTAAAAGAGTGATTATTCATTTTCCGCCGCCTTTTTAACAGCCTTAACTATCTTGTTGTATCCGGTACACCTGCATATATTCCCGCTCAAAGCCTCCTCTATCTCTTCCTCCGAAGGTTTATGATTTTTATCAAGAAGCGCCTTTGTACTCATAATCATGCCCGGTGTACAAAATCCGCACTGCACAGCGCCTTCATCCAAAAATGCCTTCTGGATAGGGTCCAGTCCCCCATCCGGCCCCTTTATACCTTCTATTGTACTCACTTCGCTTCCATCCAGCTTAGGAGCATATAGAAGACAGGAATTAACGGCCTTCCCGTTAAATATTATTGTACAGGCGCCGCACTCACCCCTGCCGCACCCCTCCTTTGTACCTGTAAGGCCAAGCACATCCCTCAGTACATCCAGAGCACGCATATCAGGTTCGACATCGAGCTGTTTTCTTTCTCCGTTACATATAAAATTAATTAACATTTGCTGCCTCCTCTAAGATGTCGTATATTAATGAGGCTGTAACTCGCCGTCTGTAGTCTGACGAAGCCCTCACATCGGAAATCGGCTTTATATCTGAATTGACAAAACCGTAGATATCTTCCAAACCGAAATCCTTTACTTCCGCTCCTTTAAGTGCCTCTTCCAGCCCTTTAAGCCGTAACGGCACCGGGGCAACAGAACCGGCCGCTGCGCGGATTTTGACTATTTTCTTATCTTTATTCAGTTCCATATATACAGACACATTCACCTGCGATATTATCTGAGCATTCCTCTTCCCTATCTTTTTAAAGAACGATACTCCTGTACAGTTATTCTTATCTATATGCACAGCTTTAAGAACCTCGTTCTCCTTAAGGACGGTTTTTTTTGGTCCTGTAAAAAAATCCTCTGCCCGCACCAGCCTGTTGCCGGAATCTGAAGCAAGCTCAAACTCTGCTTTCAGGACAAGCAGGGGTGTGAGAGTGTCACCGCAGGGAGATGCATTGCAGATATTCCCGCCAATTGTAGCAAGGTTTCTAATCTGTGGAGAACCAATGGACAGAGCCCCTACCTTTAGACATGCAGGAATTTCTTTAGATTCTGCTATTTCAGCAATTGTTACAGCAGAGCCTATTCTTATCGTTCCATCTTTTAGGCTTAGCCCCTTTAATTCATCTATAGCAGAGAGGTCTATTAAAGTACTGGGCTTAATTCCGCTGTCTCTAATCTGTACGGCAAGGTCTGTACCTCCGGCAATATACCGGATATATTTACCTCTGCCGGCAGATTCCGATCCGTACTTTCCGGAACTTTTAAGCATTGTAAAAAGTTCTTTAAGTTTTAAAGGTTTTAAGTATTCCACTTACTATCCTCCATCCATCATCGGTGCAACAACAAGCTCAAGATTATCCGTCGTTTTAAATGCCGTATCCGACCTTAAGCGTTTTATTCCACCTGTTGGTTTTTTTAAAAAGAGCAGAAGCCCGGGCATAATTCTACCTTCCTTAATAAGTTTTAATTCTTTCTGCCTAAAACGATTTTCTACTCTCCTCAAAATACCGATTGCATCTATTCTGCCGTCACAAACACGGATATTAAACGAGGTGTATTTTACACCTGCCTTTTCTTTTAAAGGTCCTATAAACTCAACAGCCACCTTCAATCTTTCACTATTCTTCTGCATCTGCAATTGAAGCATACTCCTCTATACCGAGCTCTTTCAGCTTATCCGGAGTCGGTATACCCTTAGAATCCCAGCCTCGTACTGCATAGTATTCATCCAACATTGTATCAAACTCATTATGCGTAAAGACAGCCCCCTCCGAGCTTTTACCTTTAACAGGCTCGAAGCATCTCTCCGGGAGGTTGTCATCCTCTCTCTTTAGCCCTGCTCCGAGATTAAATAGTTTTTCAAGGTTCCATATCCGTTCTCCGAGCCTGTAAAACTCCGTAAGTGAAAGTTTCTGCCCTGTAGCAGCTTCCAAATATTTTACATACATCTCATGCTCTGTGATAAACTCATGGAATCTGCAGGTCACTAGCGTAAATATTGCATTTACCGTATCCTGTATCTGCTTCACTAAAGGAGCTTTACCTTCGATAGTTCCCATGGGAATCTGGCCTGTAATTTCCGCACCTATCGGGGCTCTTTTGTGACACGCCCCTCTGTTGGATGTTGCAAACTGAAGCCCTGTCCCTTTCATCCTCCTGGGCATCCATGCGGCAAAACCGGAGTTTTTAACCTGCATTGCATAATCTATACTGCCGCCGCCTAACTCTTCCGCTGCGGCTTTAGGCCCCTTTGCAAGAACATCGCCTATTCCCTCGCGTTCGCCTATCTTTTTTAGAAGCCCTATAATAGACTCAGGGTTCCCAAACTCAAGAGGCAGACCGGGTTCTTTTACTATCCCCTTCTCAGCCATCTCCAGGGCAAGGGCAACAGTTGCGCCCACTGTTAAGGAATCGTAACCGTACTCTTCGGTGAGTTTATTTGCTTCTGCCAGTACAGAGGGATCGCCGTTTAATAGGTCCGATCCCAGAGAATACATAGTCTCATATTCCGGGCCTCTTGCCCAGGTATTTTTACCGTCTATTGTGTTAAATTTATGTACTCTGCCGCAGTGCACAGGGCATCCGTAACAGGAAACAAAGTGCGTGTAAAAGTTCTTTTCATAGTACTGGCCGTCGATAAACTCCGCTTTGTCAAAGCTCCCGTATGCATGGTTTTTTGTGGCAAGAGCGCCTCTGCTCTGCACCAGCCCCATGCCGGCCCCTGTTCCGTACCGTGAAAACATCCCTACAAGGTTAAACTCTTCATCACAGGCATTTTTAATTGTATCCATATTTTCAGAGACAAGCCGGCTAAAATATTTTCTGTCTGCCACA
>QNBI01000322.1 GCA_003641675.1 Spirochaetota bacterium
ACAGAACGCAGAAAAATAATAATCAGGATAATACTCAGCCAAATAAGCAAAGTACTTTCCAATGGGAGAATTCTGTTAAAGAAAAGCATATCTATGTATGCAGCCGCAGGCAGGGCAATTCCCGCTGTTAAAGCAAAACCTTTATAAATTCCAATATCCCTTTTTCTAAATAAACCGATAACCTCTGCAGTTCCAACACCAGCTGCACCAACAGCAAAAATATTAAGAATGATATGAAACATCCACGGCATAGTAAATATAATTAGGTAAAAAACGGGGAATGCAATGAGTATAAGGAATATGCGCGAAATAATAGCTTTCACTTGCTTCCTCCGAATCTCCTGTTACGTTTACTGTAATCCTTTAACGCCGTGATAAGATCTTCCTTATCCCATTCCGGCCATAATTTATTAGTGAAATAAAGTTCACTATATGCACTTTGCCACAGGAGAAAATTACTTATCCTTTGCTCTCCACCTGTTCTTATTATTAAATCAGGTTCTGGAATTTCAGGATGATCAAGGTGTTTTGTTAATTGGTCATATATTTCTGCCTCATTTTTCCAGCAGGTACTTTTGATACTTTTATCATTATGCATCTTTAGAACGGCACGGGCTATTTCATCCCGTCCGCCATAATTGATAGCAAGATTGACAGTTAATCCCGGAAAATGAGCGGTATCTTTTTCCACATTTTCTATTTCTTTCTGCAAATTTTCCGGCAGTTTCTCTATATTGCCGCTCTGCACAACTCTTATCTCATTCCTACGGTAGAAATCATACTCTCTTTTAAGATATCTTCTTATTAAGGATAAAAGAAAATTAACCTCTTTTTCTGCTCTTTTCCAGTTCTCTGTTGAAAAAGTATAGAGAGAAAGATATCTGAGTCCCAGCGCAGAGGCAGATTTTACAATTCTCTTTGCCGCTTTCAACCCCTCTAAATGGCCTTCAGTAGAAGCTTTGCCGTGCAGTTTTGCCCATCTCCTATTGCCATCCATAATAATACCCACATGAACTGGAAGTTTTTCTATCTCCATAATCTAATAGGATTCCTTATAAATCTTCTGGTTATTTTACCTAAACTTCTAATATTTCTTTTTCTTTCTTTTCTAATTCCGAATTAATTTCTTCTATATACTGGTCTGTTAATTTCTGAATATCATCCATAGCACGCTTAGCCTGATCCTCGCTTATGGATGATTCTTTCTGAAGTTTTTTTAATTCATCATTTGCATCACGCCTAATGTTTCTCACGGACACTCTGCTCTTTTCCGCCATCTGTTTTGCGAGTTTTACCAGTTCCTTTCTCCTGTCTTCTGTTAAGGGAGGAATATTTATTCTAACTACCTTACCATCGTTATTGGGGTTTAGGGATAATTCAGAGCGCTGAATAGCCTTCTCTATCTCCGGAAGCGTTGATGGATCCCATGGCTGAATTAAAATAAGTCGCGCCTCCGGAACGGATATGGTTGCAATCTGATTTAAAGGTACCTGCTGGTCATAGTACTGTACTTTTAATCTTTCAAATAATGAAGAAGATGCCCTGCCAGTTCTAACAGACTGGAATTCATTCTTCAAAGCAGAAATAGTTTTTTTCATCTTTAATTCTGCATTCTTTTTTACTTCTTTTTCAGCCATTACTTATTCCTCCTTGATTACTCACCTAACTTATAATAGAGATAATCCGAAATGCTAATTTTGCATCCCATTTCTTTACCGAGATTATCAATGTACCGGGCAACAGTTACTGTCTGATCTTTTACAAAAGCCTGATCCAGCAGACATATTTCCGAAAGATGTTTGTTCAATTTGCCTTTAACAATACCCTGAATTACCTTTTCCGGTTTTCCAAGATTTTGAGCCTGTTTTAAAAATATTTCCTCCTGCTCCTTTAAATAATCTGCATCTACCTCTTTACGCGAGAGATATAGAGGTGCATAGGCAGCTGTATGAAGAGCAATATCAAAAGCGGCTGTGCGAACCTTCTCATTATTTATGAGAGAACTGTCGCCTGCATTTATTAATAGAAGAACTCCTATTTTTCCGACATCATCCGCTTTATGAATATAATTAATTAAAAACTCATTAGGCCCAGCCTTTAATATTTTAAATCTTTTCAAGTCAATATTTTCTTTTATTTTACCAATTGTCTCTGTAATTAATGAATTAATTTCGTCGTTTTTTTCTTTAAGATCCTTCTCTATTATTAAGTTTGCAAGTTTTTCTCCCAGAGCCACAAATTCCTTGCTCTTAGCAACAAAATCGGTCTCCGAAGAAAGCTCCAGCAGAACCCCACTTTTACCCTTAATAGCTGAAAATATCTGTCCTTCCTTTGTTACACGGCCGCCTCTTTTCTGAGCTGCCGCCAATCCGAGTTCTTTAAGTATTTTTTCTGCTTTCTTGAAATCTCCGTCTGCCTCGACAAGCGCTTTTTTACAGTCCATCATTCCTGCGCCCGTTTTTTCTCTTAATTTTTTTACATCTACAGCTTTAATTTCCACTATTTCTTTCTCCTATTCATCGTATAATTTATCTTCATCAAGGTTATGTTCATCTATAATACTTTTTTCTTTCGGTTTTTCTTCTTTTTTTGTAACTTCTCCGCTACTGCTTTCTTTGAAATTCTCTTCCGGTGTATAATTTGAATAATCTTTATCGGAGAATCGGGTACCTGCTTCCTCCTCAGCTGCTTTTCCGACAACAGTACCTACAGCTACCTTTTCCTCATCTTCCTCGGAAAACTCTTTCTCCTTTATTTTTTCAGTATCTATATATTCACCCTTATCAATTGCCTCTGCAAATTCTTCATCACCCTTTTCTTCCTGCAGAGTTTCGATAACCTCAAGACCGACTTCATTTTCAGCGTCTATTACTGCATTTGCAACGATCTGTGAAAAAAGATTTATCGCCCGAATAGCATCGTCATTACCCGGTATCGGATAGTCAATACCTTCCGGGTTACAGTTTGTGTCCACAACTGCGACAATGGGAATACCAACTCTCTTAGCTTCTGCTACGGCAATTGCCTCTTTCCGGGTATCAATAATAAAAATAATACCAGGTAGTTCTTTCATTTCCTTAATACCGCCAAGGTTTTTTTCCAGACGTGCTTTTTCTTTTTCGAGCAGGGCTTTCTCTTTTTTCGTTAGGCTGTCAAAGGTCCCATCAATTTCCATTTTTTCCAGTTTTTTAAGCCTTAAAAGAGATTTTTTAATAGTTGTGAAATTGGTAAGCATTCCGCCAAGCCATCTATTGTTTACATAGTACATTCCACAACGCTTTGCTTCCTGCTCTATTACCTGCTGCGCTTGCTTTTTAGTACCTACAAAAAGAATTGATTTACCCTCTACAACTGTATTCCTTATAACTTCATAAGCTTCTTTAATTGCTACAATTGTTTTCTGAAGGTCAATAATATGGATCCCGTTTCTCTCGGCAAAAATGAATTTCTTCATTCTTGGATCCCACCGTTTTGTTTGATGCCCGAAATGGACACCAGATTCGAGTAAACTTTTCATTGTAACTACTGCCACTATAATCCTCCTAATCCTTCTCTATGTCTCGTGTATCTGTATTTTTCTAACAGATACCGGAAATTATTA
>QNBI01000323.1 GCA_003641675.1 Spirochaetota bacterium
AAAAGGCTGCAGAAAAATTTTAATCTTACATATCTGTTTGTAACTCATCATCTCTTAGTAGTAAAACATATAAGCAACAGAATAGCAGTTATGTATCTTGGGAAAATTATGGAATTGGGGCCTACAGATGAGATATTCGACAATACACTTCACCCGTATACTCAGGCGCTTCTGTCGGCAATTCCCATACCGGACCCGGATACAAAAATGGAAAAAATTATCCTTTCCGGAGATGTGCCTAATCCTGTAAATCCTCCTGAGGGGTGCAGATTCCACCCGCGCTGCAGATATGCAGCAGATATCTGTAAAGAGGCAGAACCCCAGCTGGAAGAGGTTTATCCGGGTCATTATGTTGCCTGTCACAGATGGAGAAAGCTTAAAGGTTAAAAGCGTTCTTTAGATAGGTTTCCAAATACTCGGAAAGTTGTTTTATGTTATTGATAACAGGAATGCCGTTTAAATCTTTACCGGCTGCATTTTCACTTACAAGCAGAACGTTTCCGCCTATCTCTTTAAACGGCCGTAAGTACAGTTCAAGGTCGTCTATAAAGAGGACATTTTCCGGTTTTTTATCTATGGTTTTAAGAACCTTTTTATATAGCTCAATCGCGGGTTTCCCTTCAAGGTTATTAAATCTGATATCAAATATGTTTTCGAAACAGGTGTCTATTTCCAGATATTTAAGAATTCTTTTTGCATGTTCTTCTGGCGAATTTGTAAGTATGGACTTCGGAATTTTTATGTTTAAAAGCATCTCCCTTAACCGGGGGTCTTTTTCTATATAGCGGTAAATATCTGTCGGGTGCACTTTATTAAAGAACTCCTCTGGGTCGTCAAAAGCATCATCGCGGACAAGTCCCTGTAAGGTTGTACCGTAATTATCCCTATACCTTATACGTTTTGCCTTTGCATCTTTAGGGGAAATTCCAAGGTGTTCTGCAACAAAAGATGTCATTCTGTGGTCTATCTCCTTGCCCATGCCCGAGCTTTTAGGGTAGAGAGTATTATCCAAGTCGAATAAGAGATATTCTAAGTTCATAATTTATCACCTATTTATTTTTTCTTTCCGCTGCTTTATCCACTGCACTGAATATCGATTTATAGCCGGTACATCTGCAGAGGTGGCCGGATAGTGCTTCTTCTATATCTTCTTTTCCTGGATTTGGGTTGCGGTTAAAAAGAGCCTCGGTTGCTATAACGAAACCGGGAGTACAAAAACCGCATTGGACAGCCCCTTCGTCGATAAAACTTTTCTGTATTTCTGATAATTCTACGTTACCTTTCTCGTCTGTTTGCGTCAAGCCTTCTATTGTAGTTATGCTTTTCCCCTCCAACTCTGCGGCCAAAATTATGCATGAACGTACAGGTATTCCATCAACTATAACAGAGCACGCACCGCATTCACCGTTTCCACAACCCTCTTTCGGCCCTGTAAAATGAAGTGTATCCCTTAAAAGGGATAGAAGCGTCGTATCCTCTTCTATTTCTAAACTGTAGGACTGATTATTTATTGTTATATTCAAGGGAATACTCATTTTTTTAATCTCTCCTTAAACTTTTTATAGGCATCTTCCAATAGGTTCCCTGCGAGTATCTTTTTGGTGAGCGGTGCAGCCCGTAGACTTGTCGCCCTTGGGTTTAGAGTTTTTAAAAAAAACTGCTTTGCCTCTGCAAGTACTTCCTTTACAGATTCCGGTCTGTTATTTTCAATATTGGAAAGCATCTCCTCTATTTGGGGAAAACGTATTGGAACCGGTGCTACAGCACCAAAACTTACCCTGTATGATGTTTTTGAAGTATTTCTATCATAGATTCCCCGGAGGGCACAGTTTATAATTGCAAGGTCCATACCATCTACACGGGAAGCTCGGAAGTATGCACTGCCGGAATTCTCTATTACGGGAATAATTATTTTTGTTATTATATCTCCTCGTTTAAGAGCGTTTCTTCCTGCACCTGCGTATATGGATTCAACTGAAATGTTTTTTACACCTTTAGAATTAAATATTTCTACTTCAGCATCCAGTGAAATTAATGTAGAGCCGTACTCTGAGCCCGGAGATGCATGGGCGAGGTTGCCGGCTAGTGTTGCACGGTTTCTAATTTCATAGCATCCGAATTTTTTACCTGCGTCTATTAAACTTGCCAATTCGGATGGAAGATTGCCGTATTCGAGGAGCTGTGTAACAGTTACAAGTGCGCCTATTTCTAATTTGCCATTTTTTACAACTATCTCTGAAAGATACAATTCTTCATGGTTAATTCTCTTTAAATCAATTACAGCATCCGGCGTTATTTTCCCTGATCTTTTTTCGATTAAAAGATCTGTTCCGCCCGCAAGGATAAATGAATTTTCATTGTCTATGAGAAGTTCGCTTGCCTCTTTGAGGGAATGCGGTATAAGGTATTTCATCTCTCTTTTCCTCTTTCGTATATTGCCTTAAGAACTCTGTCCTGATTTAAGGGGAGATCATAAAAATCAATACCTATAGCATCTCTAACGGCATTTGCTATTGCAGGTGCAACCGAGACAATACCGTGTTCTGCCAGGGGGCGTGCGCCGAAGGGCCCGTCCGGTTGCGGAGTTTCCAGGAAAACAGTAATTAATGCGTCCGGCATATCCTCCGGTGTCGGTATTTTGTAGTCTGTAAGGTTTGCATTACGTACTCGTCCATTTTCACTGTAGATAAGTGTTTCATTAAGTGTTGCTCCTATTCCCTGAACTACAGCTCCCTCTACCTGCCCGCGAGCCAACATTGGGTTTATTACCTTGCCGACATCAAGGGCAGTGACAAATTTCTTAACACGTATCCTGCCGGTATTTTTATCTACCTCTACCTCGGCGGCCTGGCATCCAAAAGTCCATTCCGCTGCGAGTTCACCTCTGCCTGTCCTTTTATCCGGATATGTTAAACCGTGAGGTGCTATGCTTCCGGTTCCTATAACAGGCCCTCCTATTGTATGCCCATCCGGATAAATGTACCCTTCACCTAAATCGGCAAAGTCTATGCCCCTGTCTTTATACCATACCTTTTCATCATGCACAGTGAGTAAATCTTTGCTAACATTAAAGACCTGCGAAGCTATTTCTTTAAATCGATCAAGTACAGAAAGGGCTGCCCTCTTTGCCGCGGAGCCTGCTTTCCATGTTGTGGAAGATGCTACAGTTTGCCATTCATAGGGGGTAAATTCCGTATCTACACCCCGGTAATGGTGTATCTTTTTTATATCTGTGCCAAGGGTTTCTGCTACAATCTGCGAAAGAGCGGTTATAGAGCCTTGGCCCATATCTACGTGCGATGCTAAAAGATGGAAAGTCCCGTCTCTGTTTGCCCTAATTATTACCGATGACCCTGCGCTTGTACTCATAACGGGTGATTTCATAAGAGCGGCTACGGATTTCCCTACTGCATACCTGGAGTCTTTAGATGGTTTCTTTTTATCGAGTTCTATTTCTTTTACCGCTTTAAGTATAGTGCCCTCTAAATCGCCGTTTGTTTTCTTTATAATCTGTCCCAGGTTGTTTTCCGAACCGGGTCTTAGTATGTTTTTAAGTCTTAATTTTACCGGGTCTATTTGTAATTCTC
>QNBI01000324.1 GCA_003641675.1 Spirochaetota bacterium
AGAGGCCGAAGCGGAGTTTAAGAGGCTCCTTAAATATATACCGGATGATTCAAAAACCCAGTTTAACCTTGGAAAGCTTTTTGTGGAAGAGAATAAGTATAAAGAAGCTTTAACGTATCTTAACAATTATATTCAGTCAAAACCGGAAGATACACGGGCGCTTAATTTACTGGCGGAGGCCTATACTTCTCTGGAGGACTACTCCAGAGCAGTAAAGGCGTATGAGGATTCTCTTGCCATAGACGATAAGCAGGCGGATATATGGTTTTATAGGTCTTACCTTCTATTAACAAAGATAGAGGATCCCGGCAAGGGATTAACTTACCTGCGCCGTTCTCTAAAGCTCGGATTCCGCAATGTTAAAAAACTCGGCGCACTTCTAAACGAGAAGGACCTTCTGGAAAAAGAGAAGGTTAATGCGATACTTGATGAGGCGAATATAGAAGTTAATGCGGAGGGGAAAAAAGGCGTTAATGAACCGCCCGGTGCTGGGTTTCCCGGCAATAAGAAAACGGACAGTGCGCCTTCTCTAGATGATTAGCCCTCTAAGCGGTTCTGTCTTAAGCTTTAATACTATTTATTATGTCTATTAACTGTTTTTCGGAGGTTTCCGGATTTATAGAGGAATTGATATTTCTTAATTTCCCTGCGCTGGAATAGAAGGTTATTAAAGGCTCTGTTTGTTTTGTATATACAGCAAGGCGCTTTTCGATAGCCTCCGGTTTATCATCGTCCCGTTGATACAACTTCCCGCCGCATTTATCGCAGATTCCGGGAACCTTTGGCGGGAAATCCGTTATATGGTAAATTGCGCCACAGTTGCTACAAATTCTCCGTCCTGTTAATCTTCTTACTATCTCTTCCTTGTCTATTTCAAAATTAATAGCCGCATCGATTTCTGCAAAATTGTCCAGAGCCTTCGCCTGTTCAATTGTACGGGGAAAACCGTCCAGAATAAAGCCCGCTTTTACATCATCTTTGGCAAGCCGTTCCTTAACAAGTTCAATAGTAAGGTTGTCAGGAACGAGCTCTCCCTTTTCCATAATAGCCTTTGCCTGTTTTCCCAGTTCTGTCTGGTCGGCTACAGCCTTTCGGAAAATATCACCGGTGGATATCTGCGGAATTCCGTATTTTTCCGAAGTAATTTTTGCCTGTGTTCCTTTACCTGCCCCCGGAGGGCCTAGGAAAATAAGATTCATTCTTTTACCTCCATAATCTGCAATGTTTCTCTGTCTCCGGCTGTATACTCCATTTTGTATTGAACAGCGCATTCAGCTGAACAGTAAATTTTACGGTAACCCTCATTAGAGGGGAAATACTTTCCGCATGTAATGCATCTGCTGAATTTCCCTGCACAGACGTCCGAACAGAACCCGCCTGGTTTTGCCTCCGATTGAGGTATGTATTTACCGCAGGTTCTGCATCTTATATAAGCAGGTATATAAAAATGCTTTTGTGTCTGTTTTTCTCTCTGTGCAACTGTCATTACAAGATTGTGTCCTTATGTAAACGACCGTTATAAGGTGTTATGTCCAAGGCTATGTCCCAGCACTGAAGTCTTTAGCATAGGCCTCCTGCTCTTTGGAAAGTTTATCAATTTCTATTCCCATTGTGTTTAGTTTGATAGCTGCTATATGCTGGTCCTGCTCCTCGGATACATCGTGCACTTTATGTTTTAATTTTTTGCCGTTCTGCGAGAGATAGAGAAGAGCCAGAAACTGGTTTGCAAAAGACATATCCATAACTTCCGAAGGATGTCCCTCTGCAGCTGCTAAGTTGACAAGCCTGCCTTTAGCAAGGACGTAGATTCTTTTTCCGTTTTTAAGAGTGTACTCTTCATTATTGGGTCGAATTTCCTTTATCTGCTCTGTAATAGAGTTGAGTTCTTTAAGATTTAACTCGCAGTCATAATGTCCTGTGTTGCAGACAATCGCTCCGTCTTTCATGCTCTCAAAATGTTTTTTCGTAATTACATCTTTCATTCCTGTTGCTGTAATAAAGATGTCGCCGATTTTTACAGCGTCATCCATTTTCATAACTCTATAACCTTCCAGAGTCGCTTTCAATGCCTGAATCGGATCTACCTCAGTAACAATTACGTTCGCTCCCATTCCTTTTGCTCTCATAGCTGTTCCGCGTCCGCAGTGACCGAAACCGGAAACAACAAAATTTTTCCCGGCGATTAAAACAGAAGTGGCCCTGAGTATACCGTCTATGGACGACTGGCCTGTCCCGTATATATTATCAAAATCCCACTTTGTTTCTGCATCATTTACAGCAACTATCGGGTAGAGAAGTTTTCCTGCTTCCGCCATAGCTCTGAGTCTGTGTACTCCGGTAGTCGTTTCCTCTGTACCCCCGTATATGTTTTCTGCAAGTTCGGGTTTTTTATTGTGTACTCTGAAAATAAGGTCAGCTCCGTCATCCAGGGTCAGTGTTGGTTTAAATTCAAGTGTTTTATCTATGCACCAGTAAAAGTCTTCAACGGACTGCCCATGCCATGCATAAATGCTTATATCCTCAGAGGCAAGTGCAGCGGCAACGTCGTCCTGAGTAGAAAGAGGGTTGCATCCGCTCCAGCTTACGTCTGCTCCGGCTGCTTTTAATGTTTTAACCAGTACAGCAGTCTCCTTGGTAACGTGAAGACACCCTGCTATCCTCATACCTTTTAAAGGTTTTTCCTTTTCATACTTCTCCCGAAGAGACATTAATACGGGCATTCTGGATTCCGCCCACTGTATCTTTAACTTACCTTCGTCTGCAAGTACTATGTCTTTTATTTTGTAATTTGTCATATTTACTCCAAATTAATAGTGATTGTAGGTTTTTAATAGAATGTACAGCTATGCCTGTTCTTAGTCAAGAAGCAGCTTAATAATCGCTACGGCAGGGTTTTCAGGAGAAAGCTTAAAAGTTGAACTGAAAAATCGGAATATTACCAACAAAATTAATATTAATGGCCTGTAATAGCTTGCTTTTTTTCCGGAATTACTGAAAAATTAATATTTAAGAGGAGGCGGTTATGAGTTTTAAGGATAGAATGGATAAGATCATTAATCAGGGCCTGTCGGTTTCTAAAGAAGTTCTGGACAAGGCAAAAACGAAATCAAAGAATTTGGCAGATAAAGGGGTCCTTAAGTATGAAATTATGCAGCTTGAGAAAGCCGAGGGAAAGAAATTCCTGGAGCTTGGAGGTAAAGTTTACGAACTACTTGTAAGAAGTAATAGAAACACAATTTCCAAAAGTACTCCAGAGATAAAAGAACTGCTCATGGAACTAAAGGACCTTGAAAGCAGAGCGGAAGAAAAGGAAACCGAGCTTAAAAAAAGTTGAAATAATTTCCTCTTACTTCTTGACTTTTTTTAACAGTTTAATTATACATATACTCACAACATATGTGAAATGCATAACTCATTGATGATCGGTTTTAAAAGCCGGTTATTTTTGTGTCTTTGTTCTTTGAGAGAAAGAGGGAAGGGGGATAAGTAGCAAGGTAAGGATAAAAGGATGGTTGTACCTTCGGGTATAGCCATAAAAATAATAACGGAGAGTTTGATCCTGGCTCAGAACGAACG
>QNBI01000325.1 GCA_003641675.1 Spirochaetota bacterium
AATAAACTCATCTATGCGTTTAATTGATGATTTTAAGAACTCTCTTTTTTTTAAATCTGTAATTGTTACTATGGCACCTCTTTTTAGAAAATATTCAGCAGAGGATGCACCACCGCCGTGAAGGCCAAGCCCCATTATTGTAACTTTCATCCCAGCTTTTAAAACAAATCTCTGCATATTTTTTTAAAACCTTTTAGATTTTCTTCCTGTTAATCCTTTACCCGTTAATCCTCTACCTCAAATTCCTTCTGGTCCTGATTATTTAAATAAACTTTAATTTTTATATTTTCCCAGGGTTTATACCATGAGGATGGAACCTTTTCTTTGAGTTCTTTAAAAATATCTATATCTTCTGAGAATTCATTGTTTTTAAGGGCATTTTGAATTTTAGTAATCTGGGGTTCGAGGAAATGAATAACCCTATGAAGATAAGGCAGTTTTGTCCGCCTTCCAGAAGCGGAAAAATCAATTACATTTTGACAGACCGTCTTATATTTGCAGATAAAAGGATAGAAAGGATATGTGCGTTTTCCCTTAGGAAGAAAAAGCTTGGAAAAGAATTTGGTAAGATCATCATCCATCCAGATTCCCTGTACAAAATAACCCCTTCCCCTCTCACCGATCCATGTCTGGGATATTGTTTCTTTTATAATAAAAGACTGTATTTTCCCGTCGTTAAGTTTAACTTCATTTAGGGGTATAATGGTAGAGGTTAAATACAGATGATTTGTTCTGTACGATGGATTAAGGTCATTGTTTCCTCTTTCCAGTATTATGTCGTCCTGTGCACGGAAAAGGAGATTAAGACGGAGAACGTACAAATAGTGAGTATTTTCTATTTTGTAGAGTTTAAAAAAAGAGGGACGGAGTATTTCTGTCGGGTCAAAGGAGTATGTAAGCTCGCGAAAAAGAGCAGGAGCAAGCGGAATGAGCTGTCTCATTATCATCTTTAAATTCCTAATATAGTTCTTTTCCGGATATTGCTTTTTTATATCATGATGAATGGGAAGATGCGGAATGCTGAAATCATTTTCCAGTTTTAAAAAGAAATCCTCATTCTGATTGTAATGCTTTGTAAAAGGGGTATCATCTGTATTAATAGCCGAAAGAAGAGAATTTATCTCCTTATCGGTATAGTAAAGCGTTATAGCCCTGGAATTCTGTTCCACTTAAAGGATAGTAACCATAATTAAAAGCATTTTCAATAGCTAGAAAAACAGCCTTTGACATAATTGTAATATAGCTATATATTGCTGTTTATGGAAAAATTAGCAATAGAATTAAATAAACTCTTAGACGGCACGATTGCGGCAAATCTGCTTTCGGAATTGGGAAAAAATTATTACTTCCCAAAGGGTATAGTAGCTCAGTCTGCAGAGGCAAAGAAATATGCAAAAAGGTACAATGCAACTGTCGGAATGGCTTATAGGGAAGGTTCTCCCATGCACCTCGCGTCTATTAAGCAGTTTGTACCTGACCTTAAAAATGATGAGATTTTTTCTTACGCACCTACTGCGGGAGTTCTTGAATTCAGGAAATTATGGAAAGAAGAAATTATCAGCAAAAATCCTTCTTTAAATGGCAAAGGAACCTCATTGCCTGTAGTTGTATCCGGCCTTACCCATGGAATTGTTACGATTGCCGACCTGTTTATAGACCCCGGAGATACGGTGGTTATTCCAGATATGTTCTGGGGAAATTACAGACTGATTTTTGAAGTTCGGAAGAAAGCTAAAATCGTAACATTCCCATTTTTTAATAGTTCCGGAAGATTAAACACCGCAGCACTGGAAGAGACTTTAACCAGCACTGTAAAGGGCAAAAAGATAATGCTCGTACTTAATTTTCCGAATAATCCCACAGGATATTCACCCACAGTAGAGGAAGCGGAGGATTTAGTAGAGATACTTAAAAAAGCGGCCTCAAATGGCAAAGAGGTTATCGTTATAACGGATGATGCATATTTTGGGTTATTCTACGAGGATGAAACGTACAAAGAATCTATATTTGCAAAGCTTGCTGATCTGCACGATAATATTCTTGCGGTTAAAGTGGATGGTGCAACGAAAGAAAACCTTGTCTGGGGATTTAGAATTGGGTTCATAACATTTGCAGGTAAATCTTTAACAGAAGAACAGTACGATGCGCTTGTGCAGAAAACCATGGGAGCTGTGCGGTCTTCTGTTTCCAGTTCCAGTAAAATCGCACAGAGCCTTCTTATAAGAGCCATGAAAAACAGCAGCTACAATGAAGAGAAACAATCCGCCTTTTCTATCCTTAAGGAAAGGTACTTAACCGTAAAGGAGATGGTGAAAGATTTTGAAAGCAATACTCTGGTATCACCTCTTCCGTTTAACTCAGGTTATTTTATGACTTTTTCTGTAAAAAAGAGGAAAGCGGAGGACCTTAGGCGTTATCTCTTAATGAATCGGGGTATAGGGACAATTTCTGTTGGGACAGATTATCTCCGGGTTGCCTATTCCAGTATAGACAAAAAAGACCTTAAGGATCTCTACAGAGAAATTCTTAAGGCTTCCGAAAAGATTTAAAATACGATTTTAAGGGATAATATGAGTTCCTGTTTTCCCTTTTAAAGCATCCAGGGCTTTATTCAGGGATGTGATAATAGCTTCTTTGCCACTCCACTTTACAAAGCGGATAGCCGCCTGCATTTTGGGTCCCATGGAACCCATTAAAAAATGGCCTTCGGCTTCGTATTTTTCCGCTTCTTTTACCGTTATTCTGTCTAATCCCTGCTGGTTTGGTTTATTATAATTTATGAAAGCTTTTTCAACATCTGTTAATATTAAAAACTTATCTGCAGAGACTGTCTGGGCAAGTTTAAATCCAGCTCTGTCTTTATCTATTACTGCCTCGACACCGGAATAACTGCCGTCGCTGTTTTCCCTAACAGGTATCCCGCCGCCTCCGGATGCTATTACTATTACATTATTCTTAACCAGAGAGTTAATAGATTCACTTTCAACGACTTTAATCGGCTCCGGTGAAGGGACTACGCGCCGCCAGCCTTTTTCCGCCCCGGGTTTTACCTCTTTTACTATATAGCCTTTTTTGTCACGGTTTTTTATTGCTTCTTCCTTTGTGTAAAAAGGCCCAACCGGTTTTGTGGGGTCCTGAAAATCCGGATCGTCTTCGCTCACAACGACCTGGGTAACAACTGTACAAACTGGTATTTCGACAGATTCCTCATGAAGCCTAAAGGCTATCCTGTTCTGCATCATCCAACCTATCTGTCCTTGGGTCATCGCACCGCATACGGCAAGGGTCTGTGCAGGTACTAATCCGTTTGTTTCTTCCTGCTGGATTAAAAGGGCACCTGCCTGAGGGCCGTTTCCGTGTGTAATAACAAGTTTGTACCCTTCATGGGCTATTTTTGCTATTTGTTTAGCCGTGACATCAACATTATGGAACTGCTCTTCTGTAGTTCCTTTTTCATGAGCCTGCTTAATGGCATTGCCACCAAGCGCAATAACAAGAATTGGTTGATCCATATTCTAGTACTCCTCCTCATATTTTTTTTAAAAAGAGTAATTATATTATCTTTAAAATAAA
>QNBI01000326.1 GCA_003641675.1 Spirochaetota bacterium
CCGTCCACTTCCGGGGCCTGTAGATACGCCCTTCCTATATAGATATTTTCATTCTTAATTTCTTCTTCTATTAAAACTTTAAGCCGCTTTCCCGAAAATCTCCTTAGCCTGTTCACCGTTATATTCTCCTGAATAACTTCTATAATTCTTTTCCTCTCAAGCGCCAATTTTTTAGGTACAGCTCCTTTATAATACGATGCAGCCGTTCCCTCTTCCTTTGAATAGACAAATACCCCCAGCCAGTCTATCTGTGCTTTTTTTTGAAAGCTTTTAAGTATTTCAAAATCCTCATCAGTTTCTCCCGGGAAACCGACCAAAAAGGTGGAGCGTATAACGGCATCCGGAAGATATTTTCTAATACTCTCTATTAAATTAAGATATTTATCTTTATTTCCAAGTCTTCCCATACGTGCAAGCACATTTTTAGATGCATGCTGAAAGGGAAGATCAAAATAGGGCAGTATTCTTTTATCCGATTTTATTGTAGAAAAGATTTCTCTGTTAAATCTATCCGGATAAAAGTAGAGGAGCCTCAGCCAGAAGTCTTTTCTTAAAGAAGTTATTTCGTTAAGAAGTTCTTTAAGCATTAAGCCGCCTCTGTCCTTTCCGAAAGAACCAAGATCCTGGGCGATAAGATTTATTTCAAATACTCCTTTATCAAGAAGATACTTAATCTCTTCCATTAAAGACCCAATGGTTCTGCTCTTTAATCTTCCCCGAATTATTGGTATTGCACAGAATGTACATCCATTATCGCAACCCTCGGATATCTTAACATAGGCACTTCCCGGAAGCGATAAAAGGTAGTCTCTTTTATAGTAGTCCGGTTCATGCTCGTGATCCTCAGGGAAATAGCTTACACGTTCTCCGTTCAAAACCCTCTCTGAAATATCTGTAATTTTCTCAAGAGCTTTATTTCCAAAAAAGCCGTCCAATTCTTTAAGGCCATCCTTAAGCTCATCCTTGTAACGCTGGCTTAAACAGCCGGTAACCATAACCTTTTTTCCGGAATATTCCGCTTTAAAACCAAGTGCAGTCTCTATGGATTCCTGCTTTGCCTCTTCTATAAAACCGCATGTATTAACAAGAATTAGTTCTGCATTCCGAGGTTCATCTTTCCTTACCCAGCCTGCCTTAATTAGATTCTCTATTAATATCTCAGAATCCACCTGATTTTTAGCGCACCCAAGGCTTTCAATGTAGAATGTTTTTGATTTTTTCATGTAAGACAACTAATTTACAACCGATTTAATAGACAGAAAACATTTTTAAAAGGTATTTATCTCCGCTCGTGCTCTTAATCCACTTTATCTGTTTTGTAACGACCTCTCCCGGCTTACCCATCTGAACCGATTTTCCGCCTATAGTTACCTTTAACGCCCCGGCATTTGATATCCAGAGTACCACGCTGTTCTTTGCATCGATCGATATCTGCTCGCCCTTATGATAGAACCTCTCCTGTCGGTCGTTCTTATCCCTTAAATAACGGAACATACAGTAGCCCCTGAAATTGCAGTCTATTGTAAACGGTTCTGCTGAAGATGCCTCAAGTATTACGGTACTGCCGCCCGAAGGGTTTAAATTCTGCACGGCGACATTTTCAGCAGTAATTTTTTCTGTTTTGGAAACAACGGGTTTTGTTATTTTATAAAGCCCCAGATTAACTCTTTCCGCCGAAGCTGTTTTGTCTATATCATTTAATACGATTTTTATATCCGGTTTTGAATCCGAATCCAGGTCCAGATAACCCTCCGAACCCAGTTTTAGATTAAGAGACACTGGTCCGGATTTAACAGTTAAGCCGTCATCGATTTTTTCTACTATTATTTTATATTTTTCTTTGCCCAGCTCGTACTGTATTGTATCTCCTCTGTTAAACCATTTTGTTATTGCTTCTTCCTGAAACACAAAGTTCTTTCCCTTTTTAGAAGGAAGAGCGGTTTTTTCCGAGCCGGTTCCTGCCGGGCCGGTTCCTGCAAGCCTGTTAGCCAGCACTTTATAGAGAAAATAGCCGCCCCCGCCAAGGGCTACCAGAATGACAACAAGAACAATTACCCTTGAAAACCCCCATTTTTTAGGCTTAGTCTCTAAAAGCTCATCCATCGGCACCGGCTGTTCCTGTATCTTTAAATTCTTATAAAGGGCTACAATTTCCTCCGGATCCAGCTCCAAGTATTCAGCGTAGTTTCTTAAAAAGCCGATGGCGTAGGTTTCACCGGGAAACACGCTAAAATCCTCATCCTCGAGAGCTCGCAGATACCGTTTGGAAATATGCGTTTCCCTTGCCGCCTGTTCTATATTATAACCGCTTTTTTCTCTTGCCTGTTTTAGAAGCTTTCCTATAGATTCCATTGTAACCTACTCTTGTGATTCAAATAGAAAATTATTGTAAACATTGGCATAGGGAGGCGAATCATAGTCGAACCGGGAATCTGGAATGTTCTGATTAACCTTTATACCTATAAAATCAAAAGTAATTTCATCGTATCCTGTTGTTACCCCTTTTATTCGCCGTATCAGTTTATCCTTGTCAATGGAAATAATAATTTGACGAAAACCTTCAGAAACCGATCTTGATGTTAATTTTAGATTTACAACCATCTCTTTGGATTTGTCATCCAGCGGGATCGGAGCCGGCCCTACAAGATAGGCAATACTGTAGTTCTTTTTAAGAAGTTTTAACCCCTGCTCACTGGCCATGGATGCCAAAGCTGTTGAACTGTGCTTTTTTAGTTTTTGAGTCATAATAACTTCGTATTTGGGTATATAAATTGTTAGCTCTTCTCCATTGCTGACAAGAACCTGATCCTTAGGATCGGTAAAATCTATCCTTAAAAGGTTGGGAATTTTATAGTACAGTTTCCCCTTCATCACGGTATCCCCGCGTGTAATAGTTATGGAGGCTCCGTAATCCTTTACCTGGCCGTATCTCTGTGAAACTTCATCAAAGTAGTTCTCCGCAGTCAGGATAGTCTGGGCGAATAAGGATATAGAGCTTATAAGAAACACAACTACAATAATCGAAAAAAATAGTTTTTTATTTTTCAAGACCTTCTTCTTCTGTACGAACAGTTATTAATAATATACTACTTAATCTGTATCCTTTGTCAAGTAACCCTTCAGCAGATAGCGCAGTGAATTATCGGACAATTTAAGGTAGTCGCCGCAGTCCGGGCAGGTGAAACGTTTATTTTTTATATACCTGGAGGCGCACCCCACGCAGTATACTTTCCCGCAGGTCGGGCACCTGCCTGCAGGAGCCTCATCCGGGACCTCTCCTATAATTCTTAAAACCGGCTGAGGACCTATATTTTTAGGAACATGCCATTTCTTTCCGCATGCAGCACAGGAAATCTCGTTCATATAATTCTTCTCTATCCCGCGAAGCAGTTTAAGCGCACCCACGTTTCCCGGATTTTGTCTAAGTACTTCCCCGGTAAGAGAGTATGCTTTTTCAATGTTCATCCTGTTTAGGTAATTTTCAGCCAGGCCCAGTTTTAGAGGAATATAATTGTTGTTTCTTTCCAGCCCTTCTAAAAAAGCGGTTTCCGC
>QNBI01000327.1 GCA_003641675.1 Spirochaetota bacterium
CCCACGATCTTCTAATAACTGTTGCGCAGAAACTCAATGCCATAATTAACAGAATAGAAATAACGGAATTAAAAGAGGGAACTTTTTATGGAAGACTTGTCCTTACAAAAGAGGGCGATGAGATAAGCATAGATTCGAGGCCCTCTGACTGTATTTCGATTGCCGTACGTGTAAAATGCCCCATCTATATAGATGAGGGTGTAGTGCACGAAGCAGGAATTTCTGTTGATGTTGTTAATCAGAAACCTCTTCCCGCAGCTCCGCAGCCAGAATCGGAATTAAACAATTTAAAACATCTGCTCGATATTGCCGTTGCAGAAGAAAATTACGAAGAAGCGGCTAAGCTCCGAGATAAAATAAAAGAGTTGGAAGAAAAACTTTAGATACGGGGCTTGACACTTATTATTATTTTTGTATCTTTAACAATACAGTTATACATTAACAAATAGGGCCCATAGCTCAGTTGGTTAGAGCGGCGGACTCATAATCCGTTGGTCCGGGGTTCAAGTCCCTGTGGGCCCATTTTCTATTAAAAAATCTATGGAAATATTACCGGAAAACGACCAGTACTGCTACTGTTGCGGAATTAAAAACGAAAGGGGCCTCCACCTTAAGTTCTCCTATCCGCAGGAGGGTTCGTCATTCACAGAGACTGTTATCCCGGATTATTACACAGGCTGGAAAAATGTTGTACACGGAGGCTATCTTGCCATGGTTTTAGATGAGGCTATGGCGCATGCCTGTAGCAGTATCGGGAAATCCGCTTTCACAGCAGAAATCACCGTACGCTATCACCAACCTGCCGAAGTAGGTGAAAGGATACATGTACAGGCAAAAATAGATAAGTTAAGATCTAAAATAATAGATACCTCCGGTAAAATTTACAACAGTGAAGATATTCTAATAGCTGAATCCAAAGCTAAGTTTATGGCGCCTTAATTATTTCGCGAGGTTTACTGCCATTCTGAGGCCCTACGATACCCCTGCGCTCCATCTCCTCTACAAGCCTTGCAGCTCTGTTATACCCTATTTTCAACCTCCTCTGCAGAAAAGAGGCCGAGGCTTTCCCTGCGTTAAATACAATCTCCAGAGCCCTGTCCATTAAGGGGTCTTCTTCATCCGGCGCATAATCCGGATCTTCATCTTCATCAAAAAAGATATCCTCATCGATATAATCGGGTTTGCCCAACGTTCTTAAGTGATCCGTAATTGCCTCGACCTCTTCTTCGGACAGATAGGCCCCCTGTATTCTTACAGGAACAGGATCCCATGCAGCTGAGAAAAGCATATCCCCTTTTCCCAGGAGTTTCTCAGCTCCAACAGAATCTATTATTATTCTGGAATCAAATTTACTGGCAACCATAAACGCAATACGAGAAGGAATATTGGCCTTTATTAAACCTGTAATAACATCAATAGAAGGCCTCTGTGTTGCAAGCACCAGATGCAACCCCACTGCTCTGGACATAGCTGCCAATCTTGCAAGGGTTCCTTCCATCTCTTTTCCGGAAGTTGCCATTAAATCTGCGAATTCATCAACTACTATAACCAGATAGGGAAGCTCCTCTGTTGCAAAATGCTGCTCTTTAAGCCTCCTGTTGTAGGAGCGTATATCACGCACACCTAGCGAATCCAAAAGCGCGTATCTACGTTCCATTTCATTTATACAGTACTGAAGCGCCTGATACGCATGTTTTGGGTTTGTTATAACAGGAGTGAGAAGGTGAGGTATATCGTTATAGAATTTAAGCTCTACAATTTTCGGGTCTATAAGCATAAGCTTCACTTTATCAGGAGATTTGTGGTAGAGAATTGAATTTATAATTGAATTTACACATACGGATTTTCCGGAACCGGTTGCGCCAGCAATTAAAAGATGAGGAGTCTGAACAAGGTCAACAACCTGTGCTTCCCCCGTAATGTCTTTTCCAAGTACTACGGGTATCTCGTATTTACTTTTTGTAAATATAGGAAGCGTAATAAGCTCCTTAAAAGAAACAATATTACGTTTTTTATTCGGCACTTCTATTCCCACTGCGTGTTTCCCTGGAATTGGTGCCACTATTCTTACACGGAGAGCTGCAAGTCTAAGAGCGATATTATCTGCAAGGTTTACAATTTTAGAAATTTTAACACCATGGGCAGGAAGTATTTCGAACATTGTAATAACAGGACCCTTTCGAATTCCTGTAACCTCCGCTTTAATCTTAAACTCTTCCAGTGTACGCATTAGTATCTCTGCAGAATGCTTTGTCTCCTCATCTATTTCCCAGTACCTGCCGTCGGGATAGTCCTGCAGTATTCCCTTTACAGGAACATTGTAAGGACCGGATATATAGTTAGAAACAGATGCCTTGCCTGGCATTTTCGTCTGCGCAGGCTCACTCTGAACGTCCTCTAAAGCCGGCTCGTATATGTTTTTACCCTGCACAGGTAAAATACCATTGGGAAAGCTATCCTCTGCAGAGAGATTACTGTCCACGCTTTCGGCATAGTTATCGTTCTGTACAACCCCGGCATGATCATAACTGTTTCCGTCTCCGGTTTCTGAGGAAACTTCAAGTAAATTTGATTTCTCTTCTTTCGAAGCTATAAGTTTTTTATCCTTAAAAACCTCTTCTCTGTAGGAAAGAGCCATATATAGCCTGTAAATGAGAACGACTTCTATCAGAATTATAAGACTCAGCAGAACAGCAGAGGCATTTCTTCCTGCACTTTGTATCATCCAGTCTGTCAAATCCGAGCCGTAGCCGGAATTAGTATCCAGTACTTTAATAAGTATGCTGACTGTTAGAAAAGGAACAACAGAAGCGGCCAGAATAATAAATGCGTTTTTCCCGTATTTTGGTGATGTTAAAAAAACAGCACATAAAAAAAGGAAAAGCGGGATAAAAAAACTTCCCCATAGAAAAGAGGAATATAGAAAAACTCCCGGCATGGAAAGTATGTGTATAATTTCTGCAACAGGAGATTTATCTACAGCCATGAACTGAAATAAAATCGAGAACAAAAGAAACACCGCCGTTAATGTTAAAACCAGAACAAGCAGTTCCAGCAAATAAGAGTTTTTTTTCTGCAATTGTCTCCCCTATATTTCTTTATCGGAAAATAACAGCCTTTAACAAAGTTACTATACCTAAGGGGATTAAATAAAAACTAAAAATATAGAGTTTTCCACTTTTAATAAGTTTTAAAAGAAGGAGAAGGGAGAGCAAACCCACTATAAAAGTTACAATAAATCCTACAGCGATAACAGGCAGAGATACAGTATTTAAAAGCGACTGAGTCTCTCCGGATTTTAAAAACAGGGCGCCCAGAATAGCAGGAATAGCTATTAGAAACGAAAACTCTCCTGCATATTTTCTGTCCATCTTGCTTCCCAGTGAGGCTGTAATCGTTATGCCGGATCGGGAAATTCCCGGAAGTACTCCTATGCCTTGAAAAAAGCCTATCACCATAGCATTCCAGATGGACATCTGCCTGTAGTTCCTGTTCCCTTTAAACAGCAATGTAAGAAGGAGAAATAAACCCGTTACAATAAAGA
>QNBI01000328.1 GCA_003641675.1 Spirochaetota bacterium
TAACTGTCGGTGCTTTCCTAACTTTAATAGATACGACTTATGGTTGCGGAGATAACGGTATCGGTTTTCTTGTCGATTCGGCAGGTTTCACGGGTATTCGTGTTGAAAATTCGAGAAAGGAAGGGCTCTCTATATTTAATTCTGGACGGTATGGTATTTTTATCAATGGAACAGGAGATAGAGGCATCTTTCTAAACAAACCAGGTAGTGATGGTATCGATATTCAAGCCGATTCCACCAGCACCCACGGTATTTTTATACACAAAGCATCCGATGTGGTGGGCTGTGCACCGGATACGGGTCTTGTCGTTCGCGATGCTTGCGTATCCGCATACTTCGATGGCGATGTCACTATAGATGGAATTCTCTCGGTTGCATCATTCGGACTCGATACTATATGGTCGAAAAACGCATTGACCACCGATACTGTCGTGGCGATGGCTCAGTTCAAAACCTATGGTGAACTCATCGCAGATTCTATGCAGGCGGTCGGTGATACGATATTTGTCGATGATAACACATCAATTGATGGTAATCTTTTAGTTTCCGATTCTGTCGGTACCGCAGTATAGACTTCACATTGAGGATTCCACGGGCGATTTTGAATATGTTGGTTATTTTGTGAACCATTCAAATAGTAATGAGGATGGCATTGCCATATATGGTCGGGCAAGCGATGAGGATTACTATGGCTACGGCGTATATGGTGAGGGCGGATATGTCGGTGTAGAGGGAGATGTTTATCCCACTGGTTCAGACGATTATTATGGTGTTTACGGCTATGTAAGTGGCGGAGATGGCTACAATTACGCTCTCGCGGGCGATGCTTATGGCGATGGTGAAAATTATGGTGTCTATGCCTATGCGATGGATAATGGTAGTGAAACAAGCACGAACTATGGTATCTATGCGACGGCGAGCGGCGGTGCAATAAACTGGGCAGGATATTTTGATGGCGATGTCAATATTGAAAACGACCTTTATCTTAATGGTGGTTTAGATGATGGCACAGGTTTCGGAACATCCGGGCAATATTTACGCACCGATGGTTCGGATGTATTCTGGGCTAATCTGAGTGGTTCACTGATACAGATGGACACACTTCGCAGTGTCAACGGTGCGGATGCGGATACAATCTGGGCGATGTCCCAGTTCTATGTCAACGGCGAACTAATCGCCGATAGCATTCAGGCAGTTGGAGATACTGTATTTGTCGATGATAACACATCAATTGATGGCAATCTTTTAGTTTCCGATTCTGTCGGTATTGGTGTCGCTGCACCCCAATATAAACTTCATGCAGAGGACTCGACGGGCGCTGGAGATGCTGTGGGGTATTTTGTAAATCACTCGGCAGGCACCGCCGACGGTATTGCTGTTTATGGACAAGCAACGGATGAAGATGGTTATGGCTACGGCGTTTATGGCGAAGGCGGAAATGTAGGAGTCATGGGCGGTGTCCATCCCACGGGAAGCAACGACTATTCTGGTGTCCATGGATATGTCATTGGTGGAAATGGTTACAATGCTGGGCTTGTGGGCGAGGCTTATGGCGATGGTGTGAATTTTGGAGTACGTGCTGTTGCGATGGATAATGGTAGTGGATTAAGCACTAATTATGGTATCTATGCCAGGGCGAGCGGCGGTGCAACGAACTGGGCAGGCTATTTCGACCAGGGAAATGTAAATATCCGGAATAATCTTTACCTCAATGGCGGTCTCAATGATGGCACAGGTTTTGGTTCCCCAGGACAATTTCTCGCATCGACCGGATCGGATGTAGTTTGGGCTTACCTTACAGTGCCTTTTATGCAGTTCGATACCTTGAAGTCTTTGCTTGGAAACCCAACAGATACTATCTGGACGCTGGCACAGTTCTATATAAATGGTGAACTAATCGCCGATAGTATGCAAGCTGTCGGAGATACAATTTTCATCGATGACAATCTCAAAGTGAACGATTCGCTCGTTGTCTCCGGAGATGTGTATGTCAGTCGTAATGTTCTCGTGGACAACGGCAATAGATACTATGGCGTCGATGCCACGCAGGCAGATAGCTTCTGGATTTACGACGATGGGGATACCACGAGATTCGATGCAGAAAATCCAATTAAAATAGGTCATAATTCGCTTGTGGTAGGAACATCTGGAAATGTAAGTGTCGTTGGCGGAGTATATGTTCCTATCGTTACAGTAGCCGCAGACGCAAATTATACAATCGCCTCAACTGATTATACAATACTTGTAAATACTGGAACAGATGGCACAAACACCACAATTACTTTGCCCGATGCCACAACAAGCACAGGGAGAATTATTGTCATAAAACAGATTGCAGGCAGCGATAATATCGACTTAGTTACCACGGGAACACAAACGGTCGATGGTGTAGATGACCCCACTGGCGTCCTCGGCACTGTAAATTATGCTATCACTTTACAATCCGATGGTTCTAACTGGTATATCATCTCAGAGAAAAGAACACCATAATTTTGCAATTTATTCTGGGCAGGTTTAGAATTTGAGTCAAGAAAACAAAAGATAGGAGGAATAATGAAACACCTATCTGCCATTGTGCTGCTTTTTATAGCAGTAGAGCTTATTTTTGCGCAGTCGAACTATGAGGTAATGCTCAATCGACCGGACATCACGGGACTGACCGGCGGCGGAACGACGAACCTCGATGGCATCCCAACAACAGGTCTCGCAGTAGGAACTATCATCATAGTATATGATGGTTCTGAATCGCGGATATATCGACTCACCGCTGGCACAGATGTTGAAAATCCCCCAGCAGTTATCCGTCCCGACGATTTTAACGCCACCACCAATGCGAAGGTTTGGAAGGTGCGAATTTCCAGCGACCCAGCAGAAACAGGACACGGCGGAGGAGGTGGAACGGGCTGGTCTCTAACAGGTAACAGCGGAACAGATACATCCACAAATTTCATCGGGACAACAGATAATCAGCCTCTGGTTATAAGAACAAACAACACAAAAAAAGTGATTATAACCCAAAAAGGACAACTGGAAATTAAAAATACTGGCAATTCAGTCTTCATAGGCTCTGAAGCGGGCAAAAATGATGACCTTTCAGGAAATGCAAATGTTTTTATAGGCGATCTTGCTGGCAGAGACAATACAACAGGAGACTATAACATCGCTATTGGTCTCAACGCATTTTTTCAAAATACCACAGGAGCTCGAAATATTGCCTGCGGAACTGCCGCGATAGGTTCAAACACCACAGGGAACGATAACACAGGAATCGGATATTGGTCTCTTCTCAACAACACAACGGGCAGTGCAAACACAACCATCGGAAGCAACGCCGAAGTTAGTTCTGGTGCACTTATAAATGCAACGGCGCTTGGTTATAACGCCAGTGTCAATGCGAGTAATAAAGTTCGTATCGGAAATACAACCGTGTAGGTTATAGAGGGGCAAGTGGCTTGGTCGTATCCGAGCGATGGTAGATTTAAGTTCAATGTGAAAGATAATGTGAAAGGACTAGATTTCATTCTTAAACTTCATCCTATA
>QNBI01000329.1 GCA_003641675.1 Spirochaetota bacterium
ACTGTTTTAGCAGATTTCTTTTTTTATGAAGTTTTCTTCCGGGATAATGGCTCATCTTATCTTTAGAATAAATGTAATCCGAGTCTCCTTCGTGGTAAGAGACTTCCAAATTTTTCTGTGTGAAAACAGGAAGCGAAGATTCTTCTAGCGGGAAACAGACAGGGTATTTCTGCATGTACTTGTGCAGTTTTGCAAGAATTTCGGATGTTACAGGGGCAAGAGGCATAATATATTTTTTTATATTCATTATTCGCTAAATTAGTTAATTTACATTAATTGGTCAATTAATATGATTAAAATAATAATTTAGTTCGCAAGAAAAGCCTTGACCATGTATCATAGTGCAGGGTGGAGTGTTGCAGTAATAGATTCTCACCCCTTCGGCGGAACATGCGCTGTTAGAGACTGTGATCCTAAGAAGGTGTTAATAGGTTTTTCGGAGCTTGTAACATCGTATAACAGAGTAAAGGGAAAAGGGGTTTCTGCGGATAACCTTAAAATAGACTGGGAAAGGCTCATGCAGTTTAAGAGAACTTTTACAGACACTGTGCAAAGCCGTGAAAAGGGCTACAGAAATGCAGGAATCGATACCTACCACGGAAGGGCACACTTTACAGGTAAGGATACAATAAAAGTAGGTGATTCCGAACTTAAAGCTAAATACTTTATGCTGGGAGCAGGCTCCCGTCCTATGCCGCTTAATGTTCCCGCAGAGGAGCATATTGCAATAAGCGTTGATTTTCTTGAACTGGATAAACTCCCTAAGAAAATAGTTTTTATCGGGGGAGGCTACATATCCTTTGAGTTTGCAAATATAGCCGCAAGAGCAGGGGTGGATGTAACTATAATTCACAGAAGCGCTAAGGCTTTAAAAAGATTCGACCAGGACCTTGTGGCCTGGGTGTTTGAAGGGATGGGGGAAGCAGGGATAAAGGTACTGTTGAATACCCCGCTGGCATCTGTAGAGAAGACCGCTGGAGGTTATACTGTGCATACCGCCGGTGAAAAGGGAGACCTTAAGCTTAATGCAGATCTTGTGGTTCACGGTGCGGGAAGGGTTCCGGATATAGAGGATATGGGACTGGAAACCGCAGGTGTGGAATACAGCAGGAGAGGAATTACGGTAAATAACTACCTGCAGAGCGTTTCTAACCCTATAGTTTATTCTGCAGGCGATGCAGCAGAAACGGAAGGTTTGACTCTAACCCCTGTAGGTACATTAGAAGGGATCACAGCTGCTTTAAATATACTTAAGAGCAATAGAAAAACACCGGATTATCGGGGAATACCGACTGTGACTTTTACGATTCCGCCTTTGGCGTCTGTAGGTTTAACAGAGGAGCAAGCAGCTTCCAAAGGTTTGCATTTCAGGGTAAATAAAAGCGAGACTTCGGGCTGGTATTCGTCGAAGCGGTTAGGTGAAAAGCATTCCGGTTTTAAGGTGAGATAGGACTTTGTGGTTCTGTATCTATAGAACCCTGTATCTATAGGTCTGTTAGAAACTTAAGTGTTTCCAGAATATGGAAAGAGCCTCCGCCTTCGTGCTGATTGAATTCATAGATTTTAATCTCCTTCGGTCCTGCGTAGTAATTGTATGCGGCAAAGACGGTAGATGGCGGACAGGTTATGTCCATTAGGCCTACTGAGAAAAGAGCCTTTGCCCTGGCACGTGCAGCAAAGTTGATTCCGTCAAAGTAGGAAAGTGTGTTAAATACAGTATCCACTCTGTCTCTATGCGATTTCAGGTACAGAACAATTTCCTGGTATGGAAAGGAATCGACAAGCTCTACAGCCCTTCTGTAGTGGCAGAGAAACGGGACTTGCGGCATTGCTATACGTACTTCCGGCACAAGGCCGGAAACAGCAAGGGTTATTCCGCCTCCCTGACTTCCTCCCGTAACGGCTATTCTTTCCGGGTCTATCTTTGGATGGCTTTTTGCAGCTTCTACGGCTCTTACTGCATCTATAAAAACCCTTCTATAATAGTAGGATTCAGGGCTCTCTATGCCTTTTGTCATAACACCGTCTGCCTTAGGTCCTGAACCGTGGGCGTCCGGTGTATCGCCATGTAAAACAAAGGATGAACCCTGTCCACGTGTGTCCATTATTAACTGAGCATAACCGGCGCTTGGATATATTAAGTGATCGAAAGGAAACCCTCTGCCGCCGTGGTAACCGATATACTTTATAACGCAGGGAAACTTTTTATCCTTTGCTCTATCTGCTGCAGCGGAGTCGGCAGCCGGCAGTATAAACCAGCCCTTTATTTGCTCGCCATTGTATCCGCTAAAGGTCAAATCATAGGTCTCCACTGTTTTCATGTAGAAGTCAACCTTTTTAAAAACAGGGTTTAACGGAAATTTATGCGCTTCCTCTATGGATTTTTCCCAGAAGGCATCAAAATCTTTAGGTTCCTTCCTCTCCGGGTTGTACCTCTTTAATTCCTCTAACGGCATATCTATGAACGCCATAAAAACCTCCTAAAGTATTGTGTTTGAAAGTGACTGAGAGAAGCATTAAGAAAAAACATTGTTTAAATGGGCAAATGTAAAATCTATACAAAAATAACCTTAATTGTATGAATGCATAAATTCAAGACTTGTTGAACATTAACTAGGTGGAATAATTTACTGTCATTTGCACAATATTTATTTAATTATGACAGTATTTTACATAACTATTAGTATATAAAGAAATATAGGGTTTAGTTTATTGTCTGATTTTATATAAGTCGTTTGTAATGACTAGCTGAAAAATAAGAGATATAAAGTCATATATTAAATAAATAATATCATACAAACAAAATGTACCATATAATAAAGTAAATAAAATAGCTTTATACGAGCTATAAGACCATTATGATTTATGATTAAAATAAATTTATAATTAATGGCTTGACAGTTTTAAATTATTAGTTATAATAAGGATAAATTTAAATATAGGAGTTTAAAAATGCCAGGACCTGGTTACTATTGGATTGGAAAGGAAGAAGAACAGGAAATTGTTGATCTTATTCACTCCAAATACCTTTTTAGATACGGCAAGGAAAATGATCCGACTTTTAAACATAAGGTGAAAACCCTGGAGGAAGAGATTGCGAGGAATTTTAAAGTAAAATACTCTCTTGCTGTAACATCCGGAACCTCTGCCTTAATTACGGCATTATCCGCTGCAGGTATCGGCCCTGGAGATGAAGTGATTGTCCCTGGATATACATTTATAGCTTCCATAACATCTGTTATTATCTGCGGCGGCGTGCCTGTATTGGCAGAGGTGGATAATAGCCTTACGTTAGACCCGCAAGATGTTGAAAAGAAGATAACACCATATACAAAAGCGATAATGGCTGTTCATATGCTTGGGAATCCATGCAATTTAGGAAAACTAAGTGATATAGCAAAAAAGCATAAACTCATTCTAATAGAAGATTCAGCGCAGGCATTTGGAGGATCCTATAAGGGCAATCGCCTGGGCAGTATTGGAACTATCGGGATTTACTCTTTTAATTTTTTTAAAACAATAAA
>QNBI01000330.1 GCA_003641675.1 Spirochaetota bacterium
TAAAATGATTTAACCCTGCTATTTTCCTCTCCTTATCGAATAGAGCAACAGCAACGCACGAACCCAAAAGTGTAGAAATGATTTTATCAAAAGGGGTTGCATGATACTCGCCGGGAAACAGTATTACCATCTCCAGCCTGTGCTGTGTATTGTACCTTATATGCATAAATTATGACCGGACAAATTTAGATACAATTTTTAAAAGCTGCTCCGGTTTAAAGGGCTTAACAAGCCATCCGGAAGCACCGGCCTCTTTTCCTTCGAGCTTTTTACGTTCTTCGGATTCCGTAGTCATTACAAGAATTGGTACAAATTTAAACTGTGTTTCTTTAACTTTCTTTATAAAACTTATTCCATCCATTAAAGGCATGTTTATATCTGTAATTATCATACCTATTTCATCTTCTTTAGCTTCGCAGGAACCGAGCACGTCCAGAGCTTCCAGCCCATTTGTAGCTTGTATTACTTCATAACCAGCTTTCGAAAGACTATAATCTACAGAAGCCCGCAGAGTCGAAGAATCATCTACAATAAGTATCCTTTTTGCCATGCGCAGAAATTGTAACCTCTAATTTAATCTATTTCAATCTTTTTAATTTAATAAAGCCGGCATGGAGGCCGGCTTTATTTTAAAAGGTAAATATACAACCAATCTTAAAAGGATTGTACCTGTAAATACTGCCTAAATAAGAGCCTTTTCACTTTCGATATCGAAGTAGTGTATTTTTTCAAGGTCCGGCGTAAAATGCACCGTATCACCTATTTTAAATTGATACCTCGGAAGGACTCTTGCAATCATCTGATGATTGCTGGTACTTACATAGATGTGAATCTCTGAACCCAGAGGTTCTACAACCTCCACCTTTGTAGGCATATCATTTTCCTTTGCAGGTTTTTCGGAATAAATAAGATCTTCCGGCCTAATTCCAAAGAGAAGATTTTTACCCGCATAGGGACGGAGGATTTCTTCGTATTTTCCTTTTACAGATATTTGGAAATCCCCTTCATCGATATACAACTTTCCTCCTTCTTCTTTAACTGTAGCCTGCATAATATTCATAGGAGGAGAACCTATAAATCCTGCAACAAATCTGTTTACCGGGTGATTGTACAGACCAAGAGGAGTCCCTATCTGCTGAACAAACCCGTCTTTTAAGACAACAATCCTGTCACCCATTGTCATAGCTTCTACCTGATCATGTGTTACATAGACCATAGTCGCCTGCAATCTGTTATGCAGAGCAGATATCTCTGTTCTCATCTGGACCCTTAGCTTAGCGTCCAGGTTGGAAAGAGGTTCATCGAAGAGAAATACCTTTGGCTTCCTTACAATAGCACGTCCTACAGCAACACGCTGCCGCTGGCCGCCGGAAAGGGCCTTAGGTTTCCTGTCTAACAGCTCTTCGATATCGAGAATCTGAGCAGCTTCATGAACACGAGCATCTATCTCTGCTTTCGGGTATTTCCTGATCTTTAGCCCGAAAGCCATATTGTCATATACCGACATATGCGGATAAAGTGCATAGTTCTGAAATACCATGGCGATATCCCTGTCCTTCGGCGCAACGTCATTCATTAGTTTTCCGTCTATGTACAGCTCGCCGTCCGTTATTTCCTCAAGTCCTGCAACCATTCTAAGAGTTGTAGACTTTCCGCAGCCGGAAGGACCTACAAGAACGAGAAACTCTTTGTCCTGAATTGTGATGTTTGCATTTGTTACCGCCTTAACACCACCCTCGTACACCTTTGTAATGTTTTTTAGTTCTACTGTAGCCATTAACTACCTCCATAAAAATTATCTTATAGGGGCTATATTACAGGACGGAACACTAATTGTCAATTATTTATTATTTCTTTTCATCTACAAACCATTCGGAAATAAGTCGTTCCTTTGTACTATTCCAATCTGCAGGCTTGGGCTCCGGAAATATAAGAAAATCGGCAGGAGGAATATGCCCTAAAAACATCTGGCTCTCATTAGGAATTTCACGCTCCGTTACCTTTTTAAAAGCAGAAAAACCATTGCACACGCCAAATATATTAAGCCTTTTAAAATGATTAATCTTTATTAATTCCTTCTGAACAGAGGGAGTAAATAACCATTTCATAAATATTTCGGCCCCTCTTCTATTTTCCGCTGCAGCAGAAATACCGGCATATAGAATATCATCTTCCACCGGAATTTTATCTTTATATGACAACCACCTAAAGGTCAAATCCTTACGTTTCTCCTCCGGAATACTCAGGAGGTCTTTGGAGCTTATAAATGCAAATAGAATTCTTCCATCGTCCACCAGTTTATACATTGGAACGTTTATATATTTTTCTGTAAAAGCTCTTTCGATTTTATATCCTCCGTTTATTTCTTTTATCCAGCTAAATATATAATTCTGTGCATCCTTAATCTTAGCATCTTCAACGTTAATATTGCCTTCTTCTCTTTTCGAAAAACTGTTTCCGAAGAGCACTGCAACATAATAGATAAAATCTTCGTTCCAGAAAGGAGAAAATCCGAGCTTTTTAAGGTGACTGCCCTGTGTTTTATTAAACTCTTTGCATAAGTTTTTAATTTCATCAAGGGAAATTGTGATACTTGACACTTTTTCATTTATTTTCCTGTTGAATATTAAAGTCGGCAGATTAAATGAAACCGGGAGAAGCATCTGCCTGCCATTTTCACGGCCTGTAGAGAGAATTCCGGTATAGAAATTCTTAGGATCTATTTTATCATCCCCTAAAAGCTTATCCAGAGATCTGTAATTTTCACTCGAATTAAGGGAATTAAGTCTGTACCCCATCACAAGGTCAGGATGCTGTGCGGCTGGCTGTTTTTTAATATCAGAAAGCTCCTTTAATATATTTTCCTTATAGCAGATCTCCACCTTACTGAAATTGTGTAAACTGTTAAAATATTCAACATAGGCTGCTGCCTCCGGCTGATCTGTCCAGAGAATTATTTTTTCCTTTACAAATAGACTGCAGCTGTTCAAAAAAATACCAAAAACCATTACAAAGAACACACCGGATATTGGCAAACTCTTCGATATTACCCTCGATATCACCCTCGATATTACCTTCGGCAAAACCCTCGGGAAAACTTCTCCCGCGCTATTTTTAATAAAATTATTATACACCCTTTTCACCTTTCACGTAAAAACTCCTTAAAAAATCTTGGGCAGCTAGAATTTAGAATGATAATTTATTAAATGTCAATTGAGAGTCTCATATATATTATTAATTTTGCCTGACAGCCTTTCTCACAACTGTAAAGTATCTTATACTAAAAAACAGAAAATAGAATGCAATGAACTTTAATAAAGGATTTCTTTTTAACAGTTACAGCAGCTACTTAAAGCAAAAATACGGACAGCCAGTGTACAGGATAGGCGTAGATGCCGGCTTTTCATGCCCGAACAGAGGTAAAGACAGACAAAATCCGGGATGCAGTTACTGCGATGAAAACGGTTCAAGGGCACCCTATCTGGGAAATGAAAAAGATTTAAAAGAACAGATAGAAGGTACCA
>QNBI01000331.1 GCA_003641675.1 Spirochaetota bacterium
CAGGGGCCCACAGTAAAATCAACAATTAAATCGGACGGCGTTAAGGAGTTGATAGAAAGAGGTTCAAAACTTATCGGATGGGATAAAAGACCTAAACCGTATAATAAAAAAGGCAGGTACAGACGCGGGATAGGAATGGCTCGGGGATTTCACACATCCGGCACAGGAGCACCGGTACCCGGCGAAGTAAAAGACTATACAACTGCAATGGTCAAAATAAATGAAGACGGCACAGTTGACCTTTTAACTGCTTTAATGGATCACGGCGGCGGGACTCTCGATGCAGCTGCAAAACTTGTGGCAGAGGAGTTAGGTGTACCTTTTGAAAAGGTCGGTATTTCACCTTCCGACACCAGATCTACAGGCTATGATGTATGCACACATGCAACAAGAGGAGTTTACTGCGGAGGAGGGGCTGCACATGAAGTGGCAAAGATGGCAAAACAGGTTCTTTTAGAGTATGCTTCTAGAATACTTAATGCTCCTGTAAAAGCTCTTAAAACCAAGCCTGATCTTAAACGGAATGAAGGTATAGTATATGTAGACGGCATGCCGGAGAAAAACATAACAATAGCAGAAGTTGCACAGACTGCCATGAATAACGATTGGGGTACGGCAATTGCAGTAAAGAGTATCCGCATGGTTAACTGCCCTCCCGCCTTTACCAACTATTTTGTTGAGGTGGAAGTTGATATGGAAACAGGCCATGTAAAAATTACCAAGGTGGTAGCAGGCAGCGATGCGGGTGTAGTTATTAATCCGAGCCTTGCACGTGGGCAGCTCCACGGAGGTTTTTACCGGGGAGCAGGGATGGCTCTTCTTGAAGACACGGATTACGACAGAAAAACGGGAAAACTTACAAATAAGGGAATGCTGGTCGATTATAAAATGCTTGGCGCAGAAGACCTTCCCGACCCGGAAGATTTTAAGGTCATATTTGCAGATACTTACGAACCCACAGGTCCTCTCGGCGCCAAAGGCATCGGCGAAGCCGCTTTAAATCCTGTGCCTGCCGCAGTTGCCTCTGCGGTGCAGAATGCAACGGGAATATGGTTCACGAAGCTGCCCATTCTACCGGAAGATATTCTTATGGAGGTAAATAAAAACAGAAATGAATGATACAAAATATATCGGAATTGAATTTAATTATTACAGGCCTGAATCGCTGAAAGCCGTTTTAGAAAAACTTAAAGAGGACGGATCAAAAATTCTTGCCGGCGGAACCGATTTACTGGTAAGAATAAAGACCGATATGGAAAAACCTAAAAACATTGTAGAAATAACAGGAGTTAAAGAACTTTCTGTTCTTGAAACGAACAATGAATTAATAATAGGCGCTGTTGTTAAACTATTTGAGATTGAAAAAAATGATACTATTAGAAAAATGTATCCCTCGCTATACGAAGCAGTTAAAAGCATAGGCGGCAAACAGATTAGGAATATGGCTACTTTAACAGGCAATCTCTGTAATGCATCACCCGGAGCAGATTCCGCACCCCCTTTAATTGTTTTGGGAGCAAATGTTGAAATTAAAACACTTAATGAAAAAAGTGAAATAGCAAGAAGGCTTATCCCTCTTGAAGATTTTTTCACAGGTCCGGGGAAAACCATACTTGGAGCCAAAGAGATATTAACTAAAGTAATTGTACCGAAGCCACAAGAGAATACGGGATCTGCCTTTAAAAAGATAGCCAGGGTTAATCTTGATATTTCCAAAATAAGCTGTGCAGTTTTCCTTGAGAGGAAGGAAAGAGTAATTAAAGAAATAAGAATCGCCGTAGGTGCAGCGGCAGCAACCCCAGTAAGGGCATATCAGACGGAAAAAGCACTTACAGGTAAAGAATACGATTTAACTAAAATACAAAAAAATCTTGCTCTAATAGAGAGTGATATATCGCCGATAACAGATGTGCGGTCTACTGCTGAATACAGAAAAGAAGTGGCTCCTATCCTTTTAAAGGATACACTAAAACTGGCATGGGAAAGAGCGGGAGGAGAAGTACTAATATGAAAATTCCAATTAGCATTAAGATAAACGGACGAGAATATAATGTCGAGGTAAAATCGAACGAACTTCTTCTAAACGTTCTCCGTGAAAAATTTGGCCTATTAGGAGCTAAGTACGGATGCGGAATTGGTGAATGCGGAGCATGTACTGTCCTGCTTAATGGCAGGGCAATTTTATCATGCTTAACTCTTGCAGTTTCTGTAAACGGTCAGGAGATTACCACGATAGAGGGACTGTCCGATGGAAGTAAACTTCATCCTCTGCAGGAATCATTCATCGAGGAAGGAGCAATACAGTGCGGATTCTGTACACCCGGAATGATTCTTTCTGCAAAAGCACTTATTGACGAAAAGCCTGAACCTACTAATAATGAAATAAAGGAAGCTATTAGGGGAAATGTCTGCCGCTGTACCGGTTATGTAAATATAATAACTGCAATTAAAGCAGGAGCAAAAAAAATAAAAAGGAGTGAAAAATGAATTTTGAAGGAAGAGATATTTTAACCACAGAAAATTTATCTAAAAATGATATTCTCGAAATTATGAAAGTTACGGAAAAGATGGAGGATGTCTTTAAAAAAGAGCACTTCTCTACTTTGCTGTCCGATAAAATGGTTGCTGTTGTATTTTTAGAGCCTTCAACAAGAACCAGGTTATCATTCGAAACTGCAGTACAGCGTCTTGGCGCAAAAACAATAACTATTGCAGATCCCAAAAGCTCTTCTACCCAAAAAGGTGAGTCCTTAGCTGATACGGCAAAAACCATCGAGGGTTATGTTGATTGTATTGTTATAAGGCAGCCGTTAAAGGGAGGAGCAAAGATAGTTGCAGATGCAGTAGATATCCCTGTGATAAACGGGGGAGACGGCGCCGGGCAGCATCCTACACAGGCACTGCTGGATTTATATACAATCAAGAAGGAGAAAGGGAAACTTGATAACCTAAAAGTTGCCATGGTAGGCGATTTAAAATTCGGAAGAACCGTTCACTCGTTATCCTATGCACTTGCTCCGTTTAATCCCGAATATATATATTGCGCCCCTGACCAATTGCAAATACCGCATAATATTATCGATGATATTAAAAAACTCTCCATACCTTACTCTAAAACATCCGACATTAATGACGCCCTTAAAGCTGACATCCTGTATATGACCCGTATTCAAAAGGAGCGTTTTGAAGATCCTACGGAATATGAAAAGCTTAAAGGAAGTTTTATTCTAACCCGTGAACTTGTTAAAAAAGGAAAAGAGGGAATAGCAATAATGCACCCTCTGCCCCGTGTTAACGAGATTGCAGTTGAAGTTGATGATTTACCTAATGCGGCATACTTTCGTCAGGCTCATAACGGAGTTTACCTGAGGATGGCTCTACTAGCCATGGTTATGGGAAGAGCCTAACATAAAATATTTTCAGGAGTAAAAAATGGAACAAGTGAAACTTGTAATTGCACTCGGGGGGAATGCGATAAAGCAGGCACACGAGAAAGGTACTACAGAAGAACAGTTTTACAATG
>QNBI01000332.1 GCA_003641675.1 Spirochaetota bacterium
CAGGATGCCCATGAAGCTATACGTCCTACATATACCAAAAAGACACCGGAGCAGATAAAGAAATACCTTACACCGGAACAGTTTAAACTATACTCTATAATCTGGGAGAGATTTGTAGCTTCACAGATGCAGAATGCAAAAGTTGCAACTACTACAGTGAGCTTAAGCGAGGCGGGGGCGGTTTTTAAAGTGGCTGCTGCTTCTGTTGTGAAAAAAGGTTTTCAGCGTGTTTTGAAAGTTCTTAAATCCAGGGATAAAAGCGTAAAGCTGCCTTCTTTAAAAACAGGTGAAATGGTGGAGTGCATTAAATATCATCCGGAACAGCATTTTACTTCGGGTCCTGCGCGTTATACAGATGCTTCTATTGTTAAAACCCTCGAGGAGCTTGGAATAGGAAGGCCCTCTACATATGCGCCTATAATATCTGTTCTTCTGGACAGGTACTATGTTCAGCGTAAAAATAAGCAGCTTGTGCCTACCCAGCTTGGTAAAATAATAAACGGACTCCTTGTAAAATCCTTCGAAAGAATTATCAATGTGGAATTCACGGCAGATATGGAAAAGCAGCTCGATCTTGTGGAGGAGGGTAAAGCAGACTGGCACGCAATGATTAAAAATTTTTACGTGCCCTTTAAAGAACGGGTTGATTATGCTTTGGAAACACTGGAGTCATTAAAAGGCATACTGGATGAAAAAACTGAGTATACCTGTGAGCTCTGCGGCAGGCCGATGGTAAAAAAACTGGGCAGGTACGGATTTTTTCTTGCATGTTCCGGTTTCCCGGAATGCAGGAATACGAAACCTCTGCCGCTTGCAGACTGTCCGAGGCCCGGATGCGACGGAAAAATAGTAGAAAAGAGAAGCAGGAAAGGAAAGGGCCGGGGGAAGGTTTTTTACGGCTGTACCAACTATCCTGAATGCGATTTTGTGACTTACTATAAACCGACAAATCAGAAATGTCCGAAGTGCGGACAGTTTCTGGTGGAAAAGTACGATAAGCAGCGCGGTACTTATAAAGCATGCATAAATCCGGAGTGCGATTATCTTCATACTGTTGAAATAGAGGATCAGAATGCTTAAGAGTTATATTGAATACCTTAGGAGTGTCAGGAACCTTTCTCCCCATTCCATACGTGCCTACAGTAATGATATAGCAGTATTTGTGAAATTTATTGAAGACAGAGGAAAAGCAATAACAGATACCCGTTTCGAAGATTTAAGAGCATATATTTCTATGCTGTCGGGAAACAGGCTCTCTGCTAAATCTATAAACAGGAAAATATCTGCAATAAGAGGTTTTTTTCGTTTTTTAAACAGAGAGAAGCTAATGTCCGGCAATCCTGCGGACAACATACGCAGTTTAAAGTACAGCAGGCATCTCCCTTCTTTTTTATTCGAAGATGAAATGAAAGAGCTTTTAGCTGCGGATTTTAATGATTTCTGGAGCCTGCGGGATAAAACTATATTCGAATTTTTATATTCCACCGGATGCAGGGTTTCGGAGTCGACAGCCTTAAATGTCGGGGATTTGGATTTAAAAGGCGGATCAGCAATAGTTAAGGGAAAGGGAAGAAAGGACAGAGTTGTTTTTTTGGGTGAAAGTACTAAAAATCTACTCCGTCAATATCTCCTTAAAAGGAAATACTTTGCAAAGAGAAGCGACCCGGAATCATTAAAGGCGCTCTTTATTAATCATCACGGAAGAAGAATCACAAACAGGGGGGTACAGTATATACTTTCCAGGTATCTCGAAAACTATGAGATTATGAAAAAGGTAAGCCCGCATACATTCCGGCATTCTTTTGCCACTCATCTTTTAAACAGGGGAGCGGATATCAGGATAGTTCAGGAGCTGCTGGGACATTCCAGCCTTTCAACAACTCAAGTATATACGCATATAGGACTTGAAAAATTAAAGAAAGTCTATCTGGATGCTCATCCTCATGCGAGGTATATACCGGATAGCCATAACGATATGTGAGGTGAAAAATGAAGAAATTCAGAGGGACAACTATTATTGCGGTAAGAAAAGATGAAAAACTTGCAATGGCTGGAGACGGCCAGGTAACTATGGGAAATACCATTATGAAGGGAAATGCAAGGAAGGTCCGTAAAATATTCGGAGGGAAAATTGTTGTCGGTTTTGCAGGTGCTACTGCAGATGCCTTTACCCTGTTTGAAAAATTCGAAAATAAGGTAAAGGAATACGGCGGTGATTTAACAAGGGCCGCGGTGGAACTCGCTAAAGACTGGCGGACAGATAGGATATTAAGAAAATTAGAGGCGCTTCTATTGGTTGCCGATAAGAAAAAAATATTTCTTATTTCCGGTACGGGCGATGTCATTGAGCCGGAAGAGGGGATTATTGCGATAGGTTCCGGTGGCAATTATGCGTATGCCGCTGCAAGGGCATACATGGAGATGGGAAGCTTATCTGCAAGAGAGATAGCGGAGAAATCACTGAATATTGCTTCTGATATATGCATTTATACAAATAAAGAAATTCTTGTGGAGGAAATAAAATGAAGCTGGATCTGGATAAACTAACTCCTGTTGAGATAGTGGAAGAACTGGATAAGTATATAATCGGTCAGGATAAGGCAAAACGTTCCGTTGCTATTGCGTTAAGGAACAGGATGAGAAGGCAGAAACTCCCCGAGGAGCTTCGGGATGAAGTTGCACCTAAGAATATTATAATGATTGGTCCGACCGGAGTCGGGAAAACAGAAATAGCCAGGCGGCTGTCCAAACTAAGCGGAGCCCCTTTCATAAAAGTGGAGGCCACTAAATATACAGAAGTGGGCTATGTGGGGAGAGATGTAGAGTCTATGGTGCGCGATCTTGTTTCTGTTTCGGTATCTATGGTGAAATCCGAAATGCAGGAAGGGGTAAAGGAAGAAGCGGAAAAAAGGGCAGAAGAGGGATTACTCGATCTCCTCCTTCCCGGTGTCAAGAAGGGTGCTTCCGGTGACGTTGTGATAGCACCTGCAAATTCAGAGAGGATGGACACACGTGAAAAGTTTAAGAATATGCTCCGTGAAGGAAAACTGGATGACAAATTGGTTGAGGTAAATGTAACAAGCTCAAGTTTTCCCTCTATAGAAATATTTTCCGGTGCTTCTTTTGAAGAAATGGGGGTTAATTTCGGAAATCTTTCCAATATGTTCGGAGGGAAGAAGAAAAAGAAAAAGGTAACTGTTAAACAGGCAAGGGAAATACTTCTCGATGAGGAGATGGATAAACTAATAGATATGGACAGGGTGTCCGAAATGGCCCTGGAGCGGGCTCAGAATATGGGGATAATTTTTCTGGATGAACTGGATAAAATTGCATCTAAAGACAGTAAAGTCGGTGTGGATGTATCACGGGAAGGCGTTCAGCGCGATATCCTTCCTATTGTAGAGGGCAGCAAAGTTAATACCCGCTACGGGATGATAGATACTTCCCATATTCTCTTTATCGCAGCAGGTGCATTTCATATAAGCAAACCTTCCGATCTAATCCCTGAACTGCAGGGAAG
>QNBI01000333.1 GCA_003641675.1 Spirochaetota bacterium
GATAATTTAAAGAGAGAAGGAGTTCTCTTTGGGATAAGCGTTACATATACCCGAGATAACATTGATACTGTAACAGATGAAAAGTTTATAGAGTATTTTGTAAATAAAGGTGCTATTTTTGGCTGGTATTTTATGTTTATGCCGGTAGGAAAGGATCCGATCCTTGATCTGGTCCCAACTCCAGAGCAGAGGGTGTATGCAGGGGATAAAGTTGCCGAACTACGCGAAAAATATCCGATTTTCCTAGGTGATTTCTGGAATGACGGACCTGCTGCGGGAGGATGTCTTGCGGGAGGAAGACAGTATCTTCATATACTTAATTCAGGGAATGTGGAACCGTGTGTTTTTGCACATTTCAGCAAGGATAATATAAAGGGCAAGACTTTCCTGGAAGTTGCAAATTCCCCATTCTTTAAGGCGATCAGGGGGAAGTTCCCCTATAACAACAACGCGAATTTAAGGCGCCCGTGTATGATTATTGATAATCCCGAGGTTCTAAGGGACGTTGTTAAAGAATATGATGTTGATCCAGGACATACTCACTCCGAATCCATAGTTCACGACCCTGAAGTGGTAAAGTGGGTTAATAACTACGCGGAAGAGTTTAAGAATCTGGTAGACCCCCGATGGGAAAGAGAAATAAATGATCCGAATAACAGGTGGTACAAAGAAGGAGCTGAATATAAGCGCCTGTTTAGGTTTCATGAAGACAATAAAGATAAAACTAAAACAACAGTAGAAGCAGGGGGGAACGACAGCTCAGGTATACCAGAAGATAAAGTCATGGTTTAGTGGGGTTTCTGTATCCCGTATTTCTTTATCATATTCTGAAGAAGCCTTCGATCCATTTTAGAAATGCGGGATGCACGTGAAATGTTCCAGTTGCTCTGTATCATTAGTTTCCTGATAAAGAGTATTTCAAGCTCTGCAACCGCTTCATGCCGTACTGTTTTTTTCCGTTCGAGAAGCTCTTTATAGGATTCCGGTACCCGAAGTGAGGTATCAGCGGAATCTATTATTTCTATAGGTATTTCTTCCAGTGTTATTCTATTGCTTGAAGAAAGAAGTGCCATGTGGGTAATAATATTTCTAAGCTCACGGACATTACCCGGCCAGTCGTACCGCTCCAGTACTGTATAGACCGGTTCATCAATGGTTAAAGCAGATGTTTCCCTGTTTTCTATTATAATTTTTAAAAAATGCCGGGCAATTAATCTAATATCTTTAGGGCGCTCTTTTAAGGGTGGTATCCTTATTGGAATAACTGCAAGTCGATAATAAAGATCAGCACGGAATTCCCCATTTTCTATTTCTCTCTTTAAATTTTTATTAGTTGCAGCAATAATCCGTAAATCTGTGTGTACCAGCTCATTGCCTCCAACCTGATAAAAACTTTTTTCTTCTATTACTCTTAGAAGTTTTGCCTGAAGAGCAAGAGGCAGATCACCAATCTCATCGAGGAAAAGTGTACCTTTATCGGCAAGTTTAAGTTTGCCTGCTCTATCGCTGTATGCTCCTGTAAATGCACCTTTTTTATATCCAAATAGTTCAGACTCGAGAAGCTCACCCGGAATAGCAGGACAATTAATTCTAACAAATTTACCCTTTCGTTTACTTGCCTTGTGTATCATATTGGAAATTATTTCTTTCCCCGTTCCTGTTTCACCCAGAATAAGAATAGGAACATTTTTCTCTGCGACTCTTGCGGCAAGGTTTAACTGCTCAATTGTAGCTGGATGCTGTGTAATAAACTCAGTAGTTTCAGGGAAAAGAGGTGCATACAAATTAATACTGGATGTAAATTTTATTGCTCTTTGAATAATTTTTTTGAGGTCTTCCACTTTAACAGGCTTTGTAAGATAATCGTATGCTCCCGCTTTAACAGCAGCGACAGCCTGGTCTATACTTGCATAAGCAGTCATAATTATTACAGGAAGATGGGCAGCATCTTTTTTTACATAAGGCAAGAGCTCAAGTCCGCTCATTCCAGGAAGTCTTACATCTGTTATAATAACGGAAGGTTTTTCGGTTTTGTACTTTCTTAAGAAACTCTCTGCATCCGTGTAACCTGCAACATCAAAAGAATCTCTAAGATTAAAAAGGAGAAGATCGAGCAGCTTTTTTTCGTCTTCTATGATGGCCACGCTTCTTTCTGTTGTTTTTTCCATAGGGGCTCCGTATTTAATTTAATGAACTGACCGGGGCAGAGTAATGCTAAAAACAGTTTTTCCTGCTTTGCTTGTAACTTTTATGGTTCCTCCGGCTTCATTTATTATCCGCTTAGATACAACAAGGCCGAGGCCTGTTCCTTTGGTTTTGGTTGTAAAAAAAGGTTCAAATATTTTAGGCATAATTTCAGGGGGAATACCCGGTCCGTTATCAATAAATAACACATCTACTGTGTCTTTATTTTTATTTATAACAGCGGAAAGTGTGCCGTTTTCCGGTAATTCTTCAACGGCATTCAGTGTTAGATTAAGGCAAACCTGGATAAAGGCTTCCCTGTTTATCAGTGCGCTGCAGTCTTCGCTGCTGCAGGAAAATTTCAGGTGAATCTGCTTTTCCTGAGCCTTCTGTGAGATAAGCTTAAAAGTTCTTTCTATTGCTTCTCTAAGGTCTGTCTGGGAATGACTAATTTTACTCTGTGTCGGCAAAGATAATAACCTCTTTAGTAAATTTGACATTCTCTCTGTTTCTTCCTGTATATCTAAAGCTAAGCGGGTTATATCCGCTTTTGAAAGCTTCCTGGAAGCAATTGTTTCTGCAGATGTAGAAATAATAGACAGCGGGTTTCTAATTTCATGAGCTACTTCCGAGGTTATAGCATTAAGTACTGCAATTTTTTCTATTCTTGCCTGTCTCTGTTCCATTTCAATTGCCTTTTTATGGGTAAGCCATCTCCCGATTATAACCGGAATACCGGAAAAGAATATTTCCATTTCCTCTATTTCCTGCTGGTGCCACGGCCGTGCTATTCCGGGTTCCCCGATTAAACATATAGCTATGATGTCTTTTTCCATAAAAAGCGGGACAATTAAACTAATTCTGTATTTGTCCAAAAGCGCAAGTTCCTGCCCATTTTCCCAGGAAAGAGCAATCTTTTGAAGGTCGCAGATTTTGTGAAGCTCTTTAAGTTTAGCTGTAAGTTCACCTTTGAGGGGAAGACTAAATTCTTTATCATTTTGATGCAGGGACCGGTATTTCCTTAGGTTACTATCACCTATCAGGAAATAGAACTGTTTAACATGCAGGTCCTGTATAAAGAGTTTAGCAAGGAAGCGGTCAAGTTCTGTGATATCTATAATTTCAGCCAATTTAGGACTGGCCGTGCTCAATATCCCATGAATGTTAATAGGGGAGGAGGTTAATATAAAACCTATTTTGTTTTCAAAAATACTGATAAGAGGCACAGAAAATGCAAAAAAAAGCATAAGTTCAAGGATAATGAGGAAAGACCCGGGAATAAAAATGGAATTTATCAAGGCAGAATTTAAGGGAGTAAGCACTTTATTGTACAGA
>QNBI01000334.1 GCA_003641675.1 Spirochaetota bacterium
AGAGTATGCGGTAAACCAAAGGTGAAATGCTCCGAATGCCCTAACCGTTCCTTTATTAAGGTGGATAAAAATATTATACGAGCACATCTACAGGGAAAAATCACAATAGGTACCTATACAATAAAAGAAGATGATACCTGCATTTTCCTTGCAGCGGATTTCGATAACAAAGGGTGGAGTGAGGATGCCATGTCTTACGCGGAAGCAGGCCGTGATATGGGAATACCGGTCTATCTTGAGAGATCAAGGTCAGGAAACGGCGCACATGCCTGGATCTTTTTTTCGCAGAAGGTAAAAGCTAAAAACGCAAGGGAAATGGGGGCAATAATACTGGCAAAGGCTCAATTAATACGGCATGAAATATCGCTTAATAGTTATGACAGATTTTTCCCCAACCAGGATTTCCTTCCCAAAGGCGGTTTCGGGAACTTAATTGTACTTCCATTACAGAGGCTGCCCCGGAATATAGAGAATACAGTTTTTTTAGATGATAATTTAGAACCGGTAGAAGATCAGTGGGAACTACTTTCGAATGTTTTAAGGATATCCGAAAATGATGTAAAAGAGCTTATAGAAAAAAATGTAAATTTTAACCCGACCTCAGCCTTTTACTATTCAGATGCAACTGCAGATGCACAATCCTTAATTGCCGTTAGAAACAATAACATAGCATGCTGTTTTGCAAAAGCCTCTCAAGATACAAAGAATAATGAAAAAACAGTAACGGCTACAGATGTAGAAGTCATCTTCGATTCCACAGTAAAAATTAATATAGACAATATGCCTTCAAAGTTAATTACAGCTTTAAAACGGACAGCAACATTTGCAAACCCGGAGTTTTTTAAGCTTCAGAAAATGCGTTTTTCTACATGGAATACTCCGAAGTATATTTTCTGCGGGGAGCTGTACCGCGAAATCGACCATAGAAAGAACCGTCAACCCAACCATGAATTCAGCAAGGTAATCGATAATAGAATAAACTACGCCCCCAACCATGAACTCAGCAATAACTTTAAACATACATATCTAAGCCTTCCCAGAGGGAATTTTGAATTGGTAAAAGAAATATTAGAAAAATCCGGGGCGCAGATTAGATTAACCGACAGAAGGACGAGTGGGGAGAAGTTAAAGTACCATTTTCATGGAAGCATGAATAAAGATCAAAAAGATGCAGCAGCCGAAATTATTAAGTATGATTACGGCGTTCTTGCAGCTCCAACCGGTTCCGGTAAAACCGTAATAGCGTGCAAGCTTATTGCTGCGAGAAAAGTTAACACCCTGATTTTAGTTCATAGAAAAGGTCTTATGGAGCAGTGGAAGAAGGCTGTAATGCAATTCCTTGGTGTTCAGCAAGAAGAAATAGGCGCCATAGGAGGCGGAAAGAAAGCAATAAAAGGTAAAATTGATATTGCAATCCTGCAGTCAATGTCACCGGGTGGCCGGATAGAAACAATAAAGGATAAATATGGACAGGTAATTGTAGATGAATGTCACCATATCCCCGCTGTATCTTTCGAAACCGTCTTAAACCGATTCTCTTCGAAGTATTTCCTCGGCTTAACGGCAACTCCGTTTAGAAAAGACGGGCATGAGCCTATATTATACATGCAGGCCGGACCTATTCGCCGGGAAATAAAGGATAAGGTCGATACTTCAATAAAAAGGAGGTTAATTATCAGAGAAACAAGCTTTAAAATACCGGATACAGCTTCTGCTAAACCCTCTATACATGAAATCTGGAGCTATCTCACAGAAGATGAAAACAGGCTCCGTTTAATTGCACACGACATTCTTGACTGTCTAAAGGAGCAGAGGCATTCCTTAATTCTTTCGGAGCGCAAAGAATATCTTTATAAACTTTCCAAAGCTTTAAAAAATACAGCAGGTGGTTTTAAATATATTGATTTCATATTTACAGGCGAAGTAGGTAAAAGCAAAAGAAATGAATATCTTAATAAAATCCAGGCATGTATCGAGGATAAAACACCATTCTGTATATTTTCCACAGGTTCTCTTAGCGGAGAAGGCTTCGACCTCCCTATTCTCGATACCTTATTTTTAACAATGCCGATAGCCTTTAAAGGCAGAGTTATCCAATATGCCGGCAGGCTCCACAGGAAATACACCTCCAAAAGAGAAGTTCGTATTTATGACTATATGGATAAGTCTTCCGGTTTAACCATTTCTATGTTTAAAAAAAGGCTAACCACCTATAAGAAAATGCGCTACGAATTTAAAGCACAAGCCGGTAGTTAAATTAAATTATAGGTAAATACTGCAATTACGTTGCCCACACCATATCTACCCGGAGAGCCTATGCTTTTTACTACAATATGATAGCAGATAATTTATAAAAACTGATACTTGCCGCCGCCGGCCCAACCTTTTTATCCTAAAAACCTTTTTTAAAGAAATTTCATCGCCACCATAACCAGTGTAATAAGAACCGTTACTATGGTAGGAGTAAACCAGCTCATAAAACCAATTCGCTTATTCAAGTCCCCAAAACGTTTATCCATATAATGATACATATCTTCGAAACGCTTATCCACCTGCTCGAACCGTTTATCCACCTGCTCGAAACGCTTATCGACCTGTTCGAACCGCTTATCCATATAATGATACATATCTTCAAAACGTTTATCGACCTGTTCGAAACGTCTGTCTATTTGCTCGAACCGTTTTTCCATTAGCCGGAAACCCTCCTTCATGGTTTCCGCAATTATCTTTAGGTCGCTTTTTAGCTCATGAAACTCATTCTCGGCTTTTTCCTTTTCCATTAAGCTTTCCAGCAATAGGCTTACGTACCGCTTTAGCGCTTTTTCATTCCTTACTTCAAAAGCCTCGGACAGCTCTTCTTCCAGTATCTGAGCAATATTTGTCATATCTTTATCCCTCATAAGACACTCCAAAAATATCCGGGGCAGACTAATTCAACGAATTATTACTTTTCTCTACCCCTATATTACTATTAAAAGGAGATATTTGCAAATTTGCCTTACTTTTTGTTAAAAAAAAGATTTATGCCGCCATTATTAATATTCACAACTTATACTCTAATAACCGTTTACTCGCCACATGTTTTGCGCGACATCATTACCAATTTGAATGTCTTATTATTTAAACATGTAGTAAATTCCGAGGTTGTTACAGAAAATATTAAGAGAATGTTGGGTCCGGGGTGGGTTCCCGGCTTACGAGGCAGGAAGGATTTCTTTTGTACAGGGGAAGAGAAACAGGCAGATTCACGGAATTTATCGTCTATTTAAACTACACAATTAGACATCGTTTAGTAGATATTGCATGGTTAAATTACTCAATAAGACAATTCTCTGGGATTCGGAATAATGTATTTATAAGCCAATACAAATGCGAAAGGCAAGGGGGCAACCTTTTATACAAAACTTTAAACCGCTTACGCTATAATCCAGACCGCTACTACATTTTTAAAAGGCAAGCCAATTTTCAAAGCCTATTGTTAGAAAAGTCAGGTGAAATCTCACCTGCCATAAACAAT
>QNBI01000335.1 GCA_003641675.1 Spirochaetota bacterium
CTAACACTGCTGAGTATTCCGGCAACCCGCCCATAGGCAAGTGAGGATGCTATTAATCCTGCAATTTCAATATCCGGTGCCTTGTCGTACCTGTATAGGAACTGTATGGGGTCGGAATTAACAAAGCTTTTTTTGTTATACCTGTTATAGAGTTTTTCCAAAAAATCTTTACTCAGCATAGGTGATTAATATATTATCCTGATTTTTAACTGATATCAAGGAAGTTTTATTAATAATAGTAATTATTCGCAATAAATTATTTATGCGAATTAAGGAGATACTTAACGGCAGAGTAGAACTCCATGAATGTTTCTTTCTGATTTCCCTCAATATAGATGCCTTTTCCGTTAAATGCAGCCGGAATTCGGACAACAATACTCTTGATATTTCTACGGTAGTAATCCGGTTTTTCCTCATTATCCATATCTTCTCCGTTAAAGCGGAAGAGGTCAAATACGGCCGTTGTAATGTTTTTAGGAGGCAGACTGATGTTTGCAGCCATGGAAACGGACTTTAAAAGAACTTCCGGCTGGGTAACTGCACCGCCTATGTCTATTACAACTCCGCCTCTGTTTAAGTGTGTAATCATCTCTGCAAAAATTGCGAAATCAATTCCGCTTGCATATCCCTTTGCCATGAAAGATACATTTGGGTGCTGGTCTGTGATATCCGTGCCTATAGTTGCGTGGATTGTTACGGGAATATGTTCCATGTATGCATTGTAGAAAACGCTTAAATGCCTATACGGGAAATCAATATGTCTGCCGGCTTTAATATCTCCTGCTATAATTGCACCGAGAGCAGTGCCTGCTCCTATATCCCTTATAAGAGCTTCCTGGTATGCGGTGTTAAGAATCTCGCCTGTCTCACGTGCAAAGCCGAATTCTCCCCTGGGAAGCGCTTCAATGACCGTCTCGCTTGTTCCGCCACAGTATGCTATTTCAGTGTCATGTATAGGGCATGCACCGTTTACGCCTATAATGCTTATAACTTTACGTTTCATTAAATCGTTTAAAAGAGGGCCGAGCCCGTTCTTAATTAAATGAGCACCCATCATAACAATAACGGGCAGCCCGTTTTTATGGGCTTTTACAGTTTTTTCAGCCAATAGTTGAATTTCACTATTTTCGCTCCTGGAAGGCTTCACTATATCGGGGTCTTTTATATTATTTATGCTGGATCTGTTCTGTCTCTTTAAAAGTGAATATGTTTTTATTTTGAAAAAGTCGAAGCGGGGGTAATCTTTAAAGGACTTTGAAAAAGATCCTGCAAAGAATCCATTTTCCCCGAAAAGCTTTTCCTCTATGCCGGAGCATATTCTGTGGTATATAACAATATGATGCTCCTGTATATCTGCGGTATCCTTTCCCTTGGCACAGATTGCAGTATCTGCCAGACCGGAAAGCGGTTTCCCGGGAATTCCTGTTAATGCTATGGTTTTAATCCCAATCATTTTCGCAATCTTAAAGGCATTTATTATATTTGCAGCTTTCCCGCTTGTTGATATTCCTATTAATGCATCTCCCCGCCTGCCAGCGGCAAAGAGTTCCTGGGCAAGTTCCATATTAGGTTCCAAAAAGTCGTTTCTTACAGCAGAGGAAAGTGAGGGGTTCGTTCCGAGAACCCATACAGGAACAGCAGGTTCAAGGCTAATCGGCGAATCGGTGGCGGAAGTAAAGCTTGTGCCCGGTTTCTGTACGGAGATATACTTGGTTCTCCGCTTAATTCGAAAGGATTTCAAGAGTTCTCCGGAAATATGGAGAGCATCTGCCATACTGCCTCCATTACCCGTTACGAAGAGTTTGCCTCCTCTTAAAAAAACTTTTGTAAGTAGGCTTATTACTCTATTAATTTCATCGTTTTGGTGATCCTTTTTCTGTTTCATATTTGGATTTTAGACTAATTTATAAGAGTCTGTAAACTTAAATAGAAATAAAAAGTTAGTATAATCAGGAGAAAAATGAGTTTTAAAAATAGCCGTGGAAAAATGTAAGTATTCAGCAAAAATAATGTAAATATTAGGTAATATAGACAGAATATACATAATAATATAGTGTATTATACATGCAAGGGAAGTATTGAGGGAAGTGTGCAGTTTATAAGAGGATTTTAGCCGTGACATCAAGAGAAAGAGTGAAAATGGCTCTGGAGCATAAAAAGCCCGACAGGGTTCCGCTGGACCTGGGAAGTACTATGGTAACGGGGATTCAGGCCAGTATGTATGCAAAGCTTAAAAAAGCGTTAGGAATTACCGGTGGTTTTATTAAACTATACGATCCTTACCAGATGCTGGCAGAAGTTGAGGAATCGGTTAAACAAACATTAGGTGTGGATACCTACGGAATTCAACTTCCTATTAACACCTTCGGCTATAAAAACGAGAATTGGAAACCCTTTAGACTGTTCGACGGTACGGAAGTTCTAATTTCCGGCCATTTTGAGTACGACATTCTGGACAATGGGGATATTGTACAGTACCCGAGGGGAGACCGCTCAGCACCTCCTTCGGCTAGAATGCCTGAGGGAGGAGATTATTTCGATACCATTGTAAGACAGGAGCCTATAGATGAAAATAAGCTTAATCCAAAAGAGTGGGTAGAACAGACTTACAGTCTTTACACGGATGAGGAGCTTAGGTTCCTTGAGGATACTTCCGATTGGTATTTTAAGAATACCCACTATGCCCTTGTGGGAAATTTCTGGGGCGCGGGATTCGGCGACATTGCCTTTGTGGCCGGGCCTCATATTCCGTATCCTAAGGGAGTCAGAGACCCGGAGGAGTGGTACATATCTTCTATCTTTCGTAAAGAATATATAAAAGAAATTTACCGGTACCAGTATGAACTAGAAATGAAAAACCTCGAAATGTACAAAGAGGCTGTAGGCGAAAGAATTCAGGTAATTGTAATGAGCGGAACGGATTTTGGGTCTCAAAATGGTCCCTTTATATCACCCAATACATACAGGGAAATTTATAAGCCCCTACATAAAAAAATGAATGACTGGGTTCATACTCATACACAATGGAAAACATTTTATCATACCTGCGGTTCGGTCGTCGCCTTTTTGGATGACTTTTATGAAGCGGGTGTTGATATTTTAAATCCTGTTCAAATTTCCGCAAAAGGAATGGAGCCGGAATTCCTTAAACAGGAATATGGAGATAAGTTTGTATTCTGGGGAGGCGGCATCGATTCCCAGCATATTCTTCCCTTCGGCAGCCCGCAGGACGTAGAGAGTGAAGTTAAGAAGAACCTTGAAATATTTGCCGAAAATGGCGGGTACGTTTTTGCAAATGTGCACAATATCCAGAATAAGATTCCGACCGCAAATCTGCTTTCCATGTTTAATACGTTTAAAGATTTTTAATTTTACATATTTTAATAAATGTAATTTGCATATACTATTGACAAAAAATACATAATAATATAATGTATTATACATAATTGGATGCATGGATTTTTGAGTAATGAGCCGAATATTCAAAATAGATGAGAAAGGGGATAGATAAAA
>QNBI01000336.1 GCA_003641675.1 Spirochaetota bacterium
CTTTGACAGAGAATCTCAGCGTGGTATTGAAATTCTTGAAGAACTCGAGTGTCTGGATGATCATGATGTATTAATTCACTGTATTGGTTTTTCAGAGGAAGATATTAAAAAAGCAGGGGATGCAGGATCGCATATTGTCTGGTGCCCCGTTTCTAATATGTTTATGTTTAACGTGACATGTAAAATAAGGAAAATGATCAAAGAGGGATTAAATATTTCTATCGGTACAGACTCCACTCATACTGGTTCTGTGAATATTCTGGAAGAAATGAAGTATGCAAGAAAATTATTCAGACAAATGTACGGCGAAGATCTGCCTGCAAAAAGAATAGTAGAAATGGTAACAGTGAATCCCGCAAAAGCTCTCAGGATGGATGATAGAATAGGAAGTATATCCCCTGGAAAAGATGCAGACCTCCTTCTTATACGGGCACAAAATTCCGATCCTTACGAGGCTTTTGTTAATTTAAATATGGAAAACATAGAGCTTCTGCTACAGTCTGGCACACCTTTGTATGGGGCAAAAAAATATATGGAATTATTCCACCTTAGAAATGCTGATTATACAGAGATTAGTGTTAAGGGTAATAGGATGCTTGTTAAAGGCGATCCGGTATTTCTTATGAAGGATATTAGGGAAGCTGTTGGCTATAATAAGAGGCTTGATTTTATACCGATAGATGATTAAGGTTTAATAGGAGTGTGTAGTGTCACCGAAAGCAATACAGTATAGAACAAATTCGATTATTTTTTTTAAGGGTGATATCAGTGATAAGGTATACATTTTAAATTCCGGAAAGGTGAGCCTGAACTACATAGATATCGAGACCGGTCAGGAAGTTCATGATTTAATAAAAACGGGTGAGTTTTTCGGGGTTAAATCTGCATTCGGCAGATATCCCCGGGAGGAAACTGCGGTTGTGCTTCAGGATTCTGCGGTTATTGCTTTTAGTGTGCCGGAATTTGAACAGTTAATCTCAAAGAATACAAGAATCATTATGAAAATGCTTAAAGTATTTTCTAACCAGCTGCGGAGAATACATAAACAGGTGCAGAATTTGTTATACGCTGAGGAACAGGTAAATCCGGAAACAGGGCTGTTCAGAATAGGAGAATACTATCTAACCAATAAAAAGTATAATCAGGCTCTGTATGCATATAAACAGTATCTTGTCTATTATCCCTCTGGTGTACATTCTGCAGAAGCAACGAAAAAAATAGAAACAGCGGAAGAATTCTTACAGAAATACGGACAGGGGAAAGGACCGGCCGGATCTGGTCAAAAGAATAAAGCGGTTGTTGATAAGCCTCAAAAAACTAAAGAGCTTTCCAATGTGGCTCAATCGTACTACAACGCAGTAAGCCTTATCAGCCAGCAGAAGTATGAACCGGCATATTCTGAATTCAGAAAGATAATAGAGCAGGGGAATGACGAGGAATATCTTGCTAAATCACAGTTTGAAATGGGCAGGTGCTTATTTTTTATGCAGAAATATCAGGATTGTATTAATTCGTTTACAAATCTCATTCAGAAATATCCAACTCATCCGGATTTAAAAGATGCTCTGTTTTTTGTGGGAAAATGTTATCAGGCGCTTGGAGATAGTTCAAAGGCGGAAGGATTTTATAAAAAAATTATGTCAATGACCTCTGAAGAAGAGCCTCTGTACCGAAAGGTTAAAAAAGCTCTTAGAACAGTCAAGGAGAGTAATTAATGAACGGCATTAATTCTATGTTTTCCAGATTCGGAGTGACTTTTCAACAGGGTGATATAATTTTCTGTGAGTATGAACCTGGCGATAATTTTTACCTAATTCAATCCGGCAGGGTGCAGATTTTAAAAATTATGGGTGATATTGAAAAAACAATAGATATTCTGCAGCCTGGCGAAATATTCGGTGAGATGGCTATTTTGGAAGAAGCCCCGAGATCAGCTACGGCTGTTGCTCTTGACTCTGTTAAGGCATTGGAATTTAACAGAGAGAATTTTGAAATTCTCATGCAGGGTAACCCTCAGATAGCATTAAAACTTTTAAAGTTGTTTACTAAACGTATCTATGATCAAAAAAGGAGATTTATGATTTTAACCCTTGATGATATAGAAGCGAGAGTTGCCGATGTTTTTTTGATGCTTGCAGAAAATACCTCTGCGGATAATGAAGGGATAGATAAGAGAGAATTTGCAGCCTCAATCGACGATATAGCTCATTGGGCGGGTATGTCTCCTGCAAAGTGCCGTGAAGTACTTAACCACTTTTTGGCACAGAGAAGGGTGGAAATATATCCTAATAAGATTGTTGTTAAAAATATAAATGACTTTGCTCGTTTTGTTAATTCAAAGAGAAAGTATCAGGAGTAGAACACCGATAAGTTTTGCCTTATATTAATTGCATAATTTTGCTTTCTAAGGTTTTTTAAAGTACTATTTGTAAATAAAATTAAAAAATATACAGCTTTTGAGCTCTTTAATCTTGACAACAGCGCCTCATATATAGAATTATTAATGAAACTATATAAGGAGGGAGATATGGTAAAAAAAGCTAAAATTATGGTGTTTCTTTTAGTACTGGTTATGATTATCCCGGCTTCTATGCTGTGGGCCGGCGGAAAGAAGGAAGCAGGACCTATTAAGCTCGGAGGCTTGGTGCCTTTAACAGGTGCTCTATCCGAATTCGGAACTGGCTTTAGAAAAGCCGGCGATATGGCTGTAGAGCAGTTAAACAGTGCGGGATTAAAAGTAGTTCTAAAGTATGGCGACACAGAAACTTCTGCTATTCCCGGTGTTGAGGCTGCACGGTCTTTAGTAAACGTTGAAAAGGTTGTCGTTCTTTTAGGAGCTGCCGCAAGCGGCGTTACCCTGCCAGTGGCGGAATCTGTTGCTATTCCGAATCAGATTCCAATAATCTCGAATGCATCAACTTCGCCATTGTTAACCTATCTTCCTGCAGATGAAGGAAAGGATTTTCTATTTAGGACAGTCCCGTCGGATGCTCTCCAGGGAGTTGTTCTAGGTAAAATTGCAGCAGAAGAAGGATATAAGAGAGCTGCGGTACTCTGGATAAACAATGCATACGGTCAGGGATTACTGCAGGAGTTTAAAAAGTCTTTCGAAAAGAACGGCGGACAGGTAGTTGCAGCGGTACCTCACGATGAGAAACCTGCGCCTACATATGTATCCGAACTTAAAAAGATTATGGCATCCAGGCCGGATGTAATGCTTGCCTTGGGGTATCCCGGCCAGGCAACTGTTTATTTAAAAGAGTTCTTTGAAGCAGGTTACAATAAACAAACAAAACTTTTATTCTGTGACGGAACAAAATCCGTAAAAATGCCGAAATCTCTTGGACCTAAAAACCTGGCAGGGTTTGTAGGAACAGCACCCGGCAGTGCCGGCGGAAAATCTCTGGATATTTTTAAGGCGGACTATAAGGCGAAATACGGAGAACTTCCTCCTCTGCCATATATGTCTAACTACTATGACTCTGTTATAATAGCAGGATTAGCGGCAGCA
>QNBI01000337.1 GCA_003641675.1 Spirochaetota bacterium
GTAGGGGATAATTATTTTACGCCATATGGCTATTTTTGAAGCTCCCAAATCATGCGCCGCTTCTATTAAGGCATCATCAAGACTCTCCATAACTCCTATTATTGGAACAATCATAAAAAGCATGGAGGTATAGACAAGCCCCAAAATCATTGTTGCATCGTGGAACATAAGCTCAAGGGGGTGTCTTAATATATGCAGCTTCAGAAGCACAAAGTTAATTACTCCGCTCTCACGAAGCAGTATTATCCAGCCGTAAATTCTTATAAGTTCGCTGACCCAGAATGGAATTAGAATTAAAACCATTAAGAATCCCTGATATTTAAGCTTTGCAAGTTTTGTTATATAAAAGGCTACCGGCAGAGCAATTATAAGAACTATAAACGTTACAAGAATTGAATATAGAGCGGTTCTTGCAAAGGTCAGCCAGTAAATAGGTTCCTTAAAAAAGTTGCCGTAATTTTCCAGAGTAAAACCGGACTTTCCGTAGAAATCCGTTCCCAAAAAGGACATCCTTAAAAGTTCAAGATGCGGAAGGACTATTAAAAGAAAAAGCCAGAGGAAAACAGGGATGAAAAATATAAAAAACCCCCACCTTATTTTAATTCTACGCGATTTCATCATAGACTCTTCCACCTGCACCTTTAAAACATACAGAAGCAGAGGGATACCACCCGATTTGTAATGTATCCTTTACATTAAGGTAATCGTACTTTCTGTTCTGAGGCAATGAAACCATAATTTCCTTTTTAGATTTTTCCGGAACTACAAGTATTCTGCTGTTGCCCCCGTCAAAGAGAATCGATTTTACCTCTACATTTAAAAGGTTTATCTTCTCTTTACTTTCCTTCGGATTAAGGATTATTGCTTCCGGCCTTACATAGAGTTCAAAGATATTATCACCTTCCAGATTATAAGTTTTTTCCAGTTTAAATTCGTGTCCCTCATCCGTTAGGGCAAAGAATTTACCGTGTTCATCTTTCCTTAGCCTTACTATAAATTTATTGTTGTCTCCTACAAACTGTGCTACAAATGCAGAAGCCGGTTTATGGTAGAGCTTCTGAGGCGTATCCAGTTGTTCAAAAGAACCGGCATGCATAACAGCAACATGATCACTCATTACCATTGCCTCTGACTGATCATGCGTAATATACACAAAGGTAGTTCCTACCTTTGCCTGGAGCTTTTTAAGCTCCACTTTCATATGCTCCCTTAATTTAAAGTCAAGAGCGCCTAAAGGTTCGTCCAGAAGCAAAACAGTAGGTTCAAGGACAAGGCATCTCGCAATAGCTACTCTCTGCTTTTGTCCGCCGGAGAGCTGGTTAATCTTTCTTAAACCGAAACCGGGAAGGCCGACTCTTTCCAACATAGAATTAACCTTCTTTTTCACTACCTCCCCTCTTTCTCCTCTCCGCTTTAATCCGAATGCAATATTTTCATATACGTTCATCATTGGGAAAAGGGCAAGGTTCTGAAAAACAAGGTTAACGGGCCTTCTGTTAGGCTCCACACCGGCCATATCCTTTCCGCGTATTTCTATTATACCGCTGGAAGGTTTGTAAAAGCCGGCAATCATTCTTAAGAGGGTCGTTTTTCCGGAACCGGAGGGTCCTAAAATAGAAAAAAATTTACCGTCTTCAACATTGAATGTTACATTATTAACCGCTGTAAAATCACCGAATTTTTTAGATACATTTTTTACGGATAAGGCTATCTCCATTATTCTCTCTCCGTCTGCTTATTAGAAAGAACCGGCAGCAAAAGTTGCTGCCGGTTATACTTAAGCTCTCTGTTACTTTGCAGCTTTTATTTTATCCAGTACCTTTCCTTCCATTTCCTCTAATCCCGGAGGAACAGGGGGATACCAGTGAGCCTTTGCAAGAGCTTCCGGAGGAAGTCCTCTCTTAAAATTTGCAGCAATATCAGGATCTAAATACTTAACAGCATCCTTCGAAGCTGTACCATATTTTTCCTTGTTTGTAAATACGGCTGCATTTTCCGGACGCAGCATAAAATTAATCCACTTATAGGCACCTTCAACATTTTCCGATTTGGCAGGAATTGCAAAGGTATCTACCCATGCAAGAGCACCGCTTTCCGGAGCTATGTAGTCAATATCTGGATTCTCCGCATGGAGTTTCCAGCCTGCCTGCTCCCATGCCATTGCAGCCCAGACCTCACCGGACTTTAGTGACTGTAGGAGCTGGTCGCCGTTATCCCAGTAGTTCCGCACCACAGGTTTTGCTGCAATTAATTTAGCGGCAATTTCATCCAAAAATTTCTGATACTTTGCCTTGTCACTGTAAAGTGCAAAAGGATCATAGCCGAAAGAGAATCCCATAGCTATTAAAGTCGGCCTTTTTAACCTGTACGAAACTCTTCCCTTATACTTGGGATTTAACAGGTCCTTATAGTCCTTTATACCCGGTGCTTTTGCCTTATTTACAACAAGACCCGAAGTACCGTAAACATCCGGTACAGCGTATGATTTGCCGTCGACAAGGGTATTCTTCTTTACAGCGGCAAGCAGAGAAGGGTCAATCTGGTTTGTATCCACCTTTGAATAGTCAATAGGCTGATAAATATGGTACTGTTCCACAACAGAGGAAATCCTGTCCTGCGAAGGCTGGGCAAGGTCGAAACCTCCTCCTCTTGTAGCTCTTAGTTTAGAGATCATCTCTTCGTTGTTGCTTAAGGTAACTTCTACAGTTATGCCCGTTTCCTTTTTGAATTTCTCTATCATTGAGGACGGTGCATAACCCGACCAGGTGATAAGCCGCAATACCTTGTTCTCCTTAACCGGTGCTTTTGCCTTTTCAGCGCTTTTCTTTTGACATCCGACAAATGTAAAAGCCATCATGAGAACAAGAGCAGCAAGAACGATTGAGTAAACCTTTTTCATATGTCCACACTCCTTTATGTAGAATTTTCTTATATAGTATCAAGCAATTATACAAATATCAAGTCCTAAAAGATAAAAATAATAAAATATTAATCACAAATGTACAATTATGCTACTATTCCAAGCCTATATTGTTCATTTATGTTCTATTTCAATCACCTATCTGAGCTTTAATTACATAAAAGCCTCTTTCTTCAATAGCTTTTCCTACCCGCTCCTGGAGTTCCTCCTCCGGAGTTAATGCTATCATGAAACCGCCCATTCCTCCTCCCGTAAGCTTAGCCCCATAGGCACCGTTTTCCAGGGCAATATTACAGAGTTCTATAAGCTTTTTATGTGAAAGCCCCATATCAATAAGGATTTTATGATTTTCCGTTATTATCTTTCCAACTTCCTTTAAATCGTGCTTTAAAAGGGCTTCCTTTACAGCAAAAACCTGTTCTGTGACCTTTTTTAGCCTTGAAGAGTGAAGTTTCGGATCTTTCCTGTTTAAATCTTCCACCAAGCCATCCAATTCTGCAGTATTTGCCGATATTCCGCTGTTTCCGAGAACAACGCGTATCGGTTCTTTTACCTTAATTTTCTCTACAATCTTTTTTCCGGATTTAA
>QNBI01000338.1 GCA_003641675.1 Spirochaetota bacterium
GGATTAGTCCTTCTACCCTTGATATTGTCCCGTTTAAAGCCATGATAAAGGAAACTATGCTCACTGCAACTAAAAGCAGCCCTGCACTCTTTAAAATACGCGACTCCACCTTAATTGCTACCGGAGCAACAATCGCTCCAAGAGCAAGAGCAAGAGCATTATCAGCTATTACAGAGCCCAGAGCATTGCCAAGAGCAATCTCAGGCTTCCCTCTTAGAGATGAAAGTACCGATACGGTAAACTCCGGAGCAGTGGTTGCTAAACTCACCAGAACAATTCCGATAACAATTTTCGGTATTTTAAGATAAAAAGCTATACCGACAGACCCGTCCACAAGAAAATCCGCGCCCTTTGTCAGCACATAAAAACTTGCAAGAAGAACTAGAACATTTATATAGATATTTGCAGGTATTAATCCCATTTATCCTCCAAAAAGCTTAGATATTTTGCCCAGCAGGGGGGTTTTTATACTTATTGCCCCTTCCGGGCATGTTTCCTGACAGCAGTAACAGCGAATACACAGATTATAGTTGTACTGAGGTACTTCACCTTTATTCTGCGACAGAGCCTTGGGAGTTACCGGGCAAATCCTAACACAATTTCCGCATTTCGTACAGACTTCCGAATCTATAACAGGTTTTGGAATAAACCAGTTTCTAAGTTTTAGAGCAATACCGGAGGTCTCTTCTGCGTTTTTTTTAATTGATGTTCTTGGAGGAAAGGAGAATTTTCTCACTGTAAAATCCTTTAAAGAACCTCCTAAGTATTCTATCTTTTCTTCGTTTACGTTCCCTATTCCGGCTTCTCCCGCCTTTCTTATAAGCGGGACACTCTCCGGTTTAACACCCATAAGAAGGGCTCCTGTTGCATCTACAGCTGCAGGGTCGTCCGAAATAATAATTACTCCGGTATGTACTAACGTCCCATTCCTTGGACCATTACCTTCCATACTGTCAACTGCATCCATAACTATAAGGCTGCTTTTTATTGCTCTGTTTAAGTCCACCAGCATATTTTCAAAGAGATCCGGAGACGGCAGCCTCATATGGAATTCCGGCTTTAAGAGCCCCGGAATTACACCGAATATATTTTTAAGAGCTCCTGTCATAACGGTAAGTCCGTGTGTTTTTAATTTGGGGATATTTATAAAATTATTCGTTTTAAAAATTTCTTCCGCTATCTGGAAAACTGAGTTCTGTACGGCATTCTTAACCTTTACTTCGCGTACCTTTTTAAAAGGTACATTTTCAATACCAAGTTCCTCTGCAGCCGCATGAATACCGTTCCGTTTCGCAACAAATAGCCCGCTTCCCACCGCAAAGGAATCTCCGTAAACAACTTTGTAGCCCTTTTTACGCAACAGAGCCCCGATACCGAAGAATACCGATGGGTGTGTTGTAGAACCTCTTTCGGGGGAGTCCGGGGCGAGCAAATTCGGCTTTAACAGTACCTTTTCTTTCTTTATAAGAAAACGATCTATCCCCCCTAAAAGCTCAACTCCCTGTTCTACAGCATTGCAAACAGTATCTCTGTCATAAGAAGAACATGGAATTAATGCAACTCTGGAAACATCATTATCCATCTGTTAAGCTTCCTCGGCCTTTTTTTTCTCATCTGGCCCTTGAACATTTTTAAGCAGTTTCTCCATTCTATCCATTCTCTTAATTACATCGTTCAGCCTCCATTCCATAGATGAAAGTATCCAGAATTCAAAGTGATTCACCTTGGCTTCATTACTTAAAAAATATGCTATTTTTAACGACACAAAGAGAATACCTATCTCTATTGAAATTAATCTCGGAAAACCCTCAAAGACAAGTGCTGCGATAAATGCCAGTATAACTAAAATTACAAAAATGATATTTACCGCTTTTTCTCCCTTTGTAGGTTTGCCGCCTATGCGGCCTACAACCTCTCTAATTCTGTCACGCTCTTTTAAAAATTCTTTAATATCCTCTTCGTTCATCGGTGTCTCCTTTTTTTATTCTTCGACCAGATCGAATATTTGTGATGCCTTTACAAACAGCACTGGCGGAAAATCCAGAAACTTTTCAAGTTTCCTTGTAAAAAAAAGCCTGTCCAGCGAAAAAAGCCGTGCAATGCCGCCTTGTTTCTCGCCCGGGATTCCCATAAGAATAAGAAGTGCATTGCGCGAGTAGGTCATAATAGTCTCGTTTAGTGATTTATCCTTGCCCTGTATAATGAGGACCTCTCCGGATAACCGCGCACGCTTAAGAAGGTCCTCCATTTCATCTTCGGCTCTTGCCCTGTCGTCATCATCGGAAATCTTTCTTATAATTCGAATTGTATTGGCACGACCTTCATGCTTTATATCCGACGTGTTAATTATATAGGCGAGCAGAGCCAACAGATTACCGTTTTCTTCCCCTTTCCACCACACGCCCTCTAATTTATTCTGTGATTTATACTTTAAAAGAAGCACAAATATTATAGTCTGAGAGAAAGCAACAATTATACCCACCCATATATTAAACATGGCAATTACTGCCATACATACAACAAAGCCGTAGAGCGATATAGCCCAATGTCCGTGAAAAACAGGACGGAAACTGGGATTTTTGCTTATTCTCTCCATAAAAGCTGCAAAATTAACCCATCCATATACAATTAAAAAGCTAATTCCTACTACCATAGAGGCCTGTGCCACGTTTCCGGACCAGATTATCGGAATAATAATTAGATATACAAGAACAGAAGCCCAGCGCGGTTCTTTCTTTTCCCTTTTAAAATCCCTTGCAAGGAAAAACAGCCCCTCAGGCAGTATTCTATCCTGAGCCATAGACTGTGCGGTTATCGGTGCCGTCATAAAGTACGAAAGTGCCGATGAACCGGTAGCAACAAGGATGCCAATAAGCAGGAGAATCGCTGTAAAAGGATAACCGGAAAAGACATTAACAACAGATGGGATTTGGCCTTTTTTTGTTACCATAAGCAGTTCCGGGCGTATAAGCGCAAATACAACAGTTACAGCGAGGTAGATAAAAAAGGTTATTCCAATCGAAATAAAAGTTCCGAAGGATGATGATTTTCGGGGGTCCTTTAGATTCCCGCTCATTCCCACTCCGGCATCTATACCTGTTACAGCTGGGAAAAAAGCAGTGAAGGCAGCCCAAAAGCCCATAGCAGAGCCAAATCCGTGAAAATTAAGACCTCCACTGAAAATTCCGCTCCCTCCTGATACAGATGCGGTAAAAGGTATTATTACCGGAGAAAAAAGAATTGCTCCTAATGCAGCAATAAGTACTGCAAATACAGCCATTTGAATTTTAATGATGAAGTGCGCACCGATAATTGCTAAGATAAATACCAAAGTTGCTATTAAAGTTGCAATAATCTGCTTCTGCATTAAAACATCATAACTTCCGATATAGCTGTTTATTACCGGTATTTTAATTAAAACTGTCTGGAGCGGTTCTGCAAATCCTATTGTATAGAATCCTTTTGAAATAACCACTATAGCGATCATTTTCCAAAGTCCCATCGTCCC
>QNBI01000339.1 GCA_003641675.1 Spirochaetota bacterium
CCTCGCTTCCAAGAATAATAGGATAAATGTTCATCCTTTTATACTTTGTTGGATAGCGGTTGTCCAGAACTTAATGATAATAAGAAAAAAACAATGCCGATCCAGCCATGAAAAAATGGAAGTCCAGTCGAAGGCCGAAGTAAGATAATGCTAAAATTACAATTGCTGAAGACGAACCATTTTAATTGACATATTCTAACTCCAATAGTAATCATAATTTATGAATATTTAGCTGGCTGCGGACTTTAGTTTTTTTCAAGATTGGTTTGGTTTTTAAGCGGGTTAAATGGTTTTTGGTTCAATGTCTGGGTTATGCTCAAAAAATAATTCTTATAAATATTAGATATATACTTGCGACTGGTTTTTAGCAAGCCTCTTGATATTGAACAAAAATACTTATTTCCGGATGGACACTATATAGGAAAGATGAAAGGAGGTTTTTTGCTATGTCTGAGTTAATTCTATGGAAAAAACAGCAGATAGATAAATTAAAAATAGATATAGCCCGCCTCTTTAGGCGGCCATGGCCTTATTTTGAGACACATTTCTTGATAGATAAGATTGCAAACGAAGTCCGCATAAAGTTATTTGAAACCGATAATTCTCTTATTGTCAACGTAGCGCTTCCGGAAATCAACCCTTTAGATCTGAAAGTTTTCGTGACTGGTGATGTTTTGACAATAAATCAAAAAAAACGATTTGATATTATTGAAGAAAACAACTATTTTCATAAAGTCGAAAGGAAGTTGAGATCTTTTTCCCGCTCTATAAAATTGCCTTGTAAGATAAAGGTTGAGGAAATTGAGGCAACCTATAGTGTGGGGATATTAAATATCGTGATGCCAAAAGGGGAAGCTGAAAAGGATCGTGACATCAAGATCAAAATCAAGTAGCCCTATCCATCAATCTTCGTGTAGTAATGGAAAGTGTATTTAAACATTTTGCGGAAATCTAAGGAGGTCAAAGATGCCCCAAAAAAAAACATACGCCGAAGTCCCTTTTGAAAAACTCAGATGGAGGTTTGATCCCGCCTCCCTCTCTTTTAAAACCACTGATGAACTTGAACCGTTAAAGGAAATTATCGGCCAAAATAGAGGTGTCGAGGCATTCCGCTTTGGAATTGGGATGGAAAAACAGGGCTATAATGTCTTTGTTACGGGAATGGCTGGAACGGGAAGGATGTCAACAGTTAAAAAATTACTGCGGGAGATGGCGAAAAAGGATCAGACTCCGGAAGATCTTTGCTATGTGAACAACTTTAAAAATTCAGAGGAGCCTATCCTAATTCGTCTTAATAGAGGGCAGGGATGCTCCTTTAAGAAAGATGTTCGTAATTTTGTGGAGGAATTGAAAAAGAAAATTCCAAGTCTTTTTGAAAGCCAGGAACACATCAATTTAAAAAAAGAAATCATGGAAGCATATGAGACAAAGGCAAAGCATTTTTTCAAGGGACTTAATGAGAAGGTTAAAAATGAAGGATTTGCTCTTGTGGATATACAGGTCGGTCAGCACAAGCGACCGGAAATGATGCCTCTCGTTGATGGAAATCCTGTTCATATTGACCAGGTAGAGGCTATGGTAGAAAAAGGACGGTTTCCCGAAGATGAATTTGAGGCCATGAAAAAGAAGTATGACAGTCTCAGAGACCAAATAGACCAGATTTTTCTCGAGCTTAGAGATCTCCAAAAAGAAGTGCAGGAAAAGATAGAAAAAATGGATCGGGTGATGTTTTTGGAAAATGCATCAGAGTTGTTGGATACTTTAAGCAAAAAGTATGCAAACGAATCTGTCAAGGAATGCCTTAATGCCATGATGGAAGATATGGCCGACAACCTCCAGATTTTCAGACAGGAAAGAAATCCAGCTATCCCTGGATTGCCCTTGCTCCCTGAGGGAGATCCTTTTCGTCCTTATCAAGTCAATCTGTTGGTGGACAATAGTGAGCAAAAAGGCCCTCCCATTATCATTGAAAGTTACCCTACCTATCGAAATATTTTCGGCAGCATTGAACGAATCGTTGATCGCAGCGGTATGTGGAGAACTGATTTTAGCAAGATTAAGGCCGGCTCTCTGATTAAGTCTAATGGTGGTTATCTTGTAATTAATCTTTTAGACGCAATCGTGGAACCAGGTGTATGGCAGGCCTTGAAAAGGGCACTGAAAAGCGAAAAACTTGAAATTCAGACTTACGATCCTTTTTACCTTTTTACTACGACCGGATTAAAGCCGGAACCCATTGATCTTAATCTTAAGGTAGTGGTTATTGCAGATGAATATCTTTATCACCTGCTTCTGAACTACGATGAAGATGTAAAAAAAATATTTAAGGTCAGGGCCGATTTTGACATATCAATGGACAAAAACGACAAGGCTGTTCAACAAATCGCGGAATTTATCAAACTGAAAACAGATGAAGAGAAAATGCGTCCATTTGACGGCACGGCTGTAACTGAACTGCTGGAACAGGCGGTCCGGATGACCGGAAGACAGGAGAAAATTTCCACCAGTTTTTCAGTCCTTACGGATCTTATCAGAGAAGCCGATTTTTGGGCTGAACAGGAAAATGATTCTACTGTTAAGGGCAAACATGTAGAAAAAGCCATAAAGTCCAAGATATATCGTTCCAGCAAGGCAGAGGAACATATTCAGGAAATGATTGATCGTGGCACCCTGATGATTGATGTGGAGGGGTTAGTTGTTGGTCAGGTTAATGGACTGGCAGTATATTCTGTAGGAGATTATATGTTCGGAAAACCATCCCGGATTACAGCCTCCACCTCCATGGGACGCGCCGGCATCATCAACATAGAAAGGGAATCCGACTTGTCGGGCAGCTCTCATAATAAAGGGGTTCTTATCCTAAGCGGGTATTTACGAAAAAAATATGCCCAGGATAAACCCTTGACCATTAGCGCCAGCATTGCTTTTGAACAGTCTTACGGAGGTGTGGACGGTGACAGCGCTTCATCTACGGAAATCTATGCCTTGCTGTCCAGTTTGTCGAAAGTCCCGATTAAACAGAATATCGCCGTTACGGGTTCGGTCAATCAAAATGGAGAAATACAGGCCATCGGGGGAGTGAACCAGAAGATCGAGGGTTTTTTTGACTGTTGCCTGAGAAATGGATTAAACAAAGAGCAGGGGGTTATCATTCCGGAAAGTAATATTAAAGATCTGATGCTTCGAAAAGATGTGGTTGAGGCTGTAAAATCCGGCCACTTTCATGTTTATCCTGTTAAAAGCATTGATGAAGGGATTGAAATTTTAACAGGTAAGAAGGCGGGGGAAAAAAAGGAAGACGGATATTATCCAAAAGATACAATTAATTTTCTTGTTGATCAAAGATTAAAAGAATTGGCTGAAGATTTAAAAAAGTTCGGCGCAAAAGAAAATAATTCTGAAAATAAAAATAACAAAAAAAAGAAACCTGGGTAGTAAAATTAAAAAAGATAAATATCCGCGTTTTCTTAGCAAAACCAAGATGCTTTGTGACTGCGACAATATCGC
>QNBI01000340.1 GCA_003641675.1 Spirochaetota bacterium
AATCAGTATATTCTTTAAAAGCTGTTCATACAGGTTAAGTTCAATACTATTTCCCAGAGCAAAATTGAAAAAACCGGCAAGATCCTCCGCCCTGTAGTCATGGGCATTATAGCCATGAAGACCTGCTACGGTTTTTTTATCCGGTATGGTTCCCACAAATCCCCTTTTTTCTGTAAAAAAAGCGATTCTTTTTAGCATTTTACTCTGAATACTGTAATTTTCTGTATCAAAGACAAGTATTCCGGGAAAGAGGTTCCATGAAAAAAACTCGAAGTCCTTTCTTCTCCAGTAGCATTCCTTATAATTTAGTATGCTTCCCAAATCTGCAGGAAGCGGCAATAACGGATCCTGGTTAACATTAATCGCTTTTATTCCCGTTAACCCGAATTCGTTATTACAGGCGGAACTCTCAGCTGCAATTGAAATTGTATCCGGAGTAAAACCAATATCAGCAGGATAGAGAAATATCGTATGCCGGCCCGGTGCGATTTTCACTTTTACTTCTGCATGCCCGCCTGTGCCGACCCCAAAGCTGTCTGAGTCTTTTTTTGAACCCAAACCAACATTTAAATATGAATAGTTCTTACTCTCACCTGCTTTAAAAGAAAGCTTTAAAATCCACTTATTCGGTTTTTCATCGACAAATTCCGGAAAGAAGATCCTGTCTAATTTAGCTGATAAATTCCTAAAATTGTAATTCTTAATATTTACCGGATTCTGTATTTCTATGCCCGGCCCTATTGTAACTTTCCTTTCGTTGACAAAAAGACCGTTATCCTCTGTTTTTACTTTTATAACTCCCACACTGTTAATTTCTGCATTATCAGGGCCGCTTACAGAAAAACCCCAGACCATTAAGTCAGCCGGAATAAGAATTAATCCCTCTATCTGCACATTAACACTTCCGGGCAGCACTCTCACAGCAACAGTTTCGTTAACCTTTGAAAGCACAGTAACCCGGACAGGGGAAGCGCCGCCCTTATATCTAAGGGAAAAAGCTTTTTTAGCATCTGTTTCTTTTACAGGCGGACGCAGTTTATATACCTTTTCAGCTTTACTGCTGCTTCGGATTAGATAAACTTTATGCCTTATTCCTCTGCTGTCAGTAAAGCCAAGATTATCCATTCTTTTAGAACAGGAAGCTAAAAGAATAAAGAAGAGGAAAATAATAATTAATTGTTTTTTCCAGCTACTGCGGTTTAACATAGGACACCGTAGTTTAAACTAGCTGGATAAGATGGGAGAAACACTCAAAAAATCTTTTACAATTAGCCGAGCTATTTCTCTCTTTTTCTCAAGGCTAAGAGTTGCATCGTTTCTTAAGAAACTTTCATACCTTCCCTTAAAACCATCCGGTAAATCCTTAAATGCGTTTATTCTCTCCGCAACCATTCTTCCGGAAGGTTCAAATTCTCTGTGCAGAGCAAAAATAAGGCCGGATAAACATCTTAAAAAGGCAGAAGCGGAAATTGTAAAGAAATGTCCATCGCTCCTGTAGGCCGCTGCACCAAGATCACTTAATATAGAACTGAGCTGGCACTTTGCCGAATTAATTATCCTTTCCCAGAAACTTTCCGGAAGTTTGTCTAAATTCTCTGCTATGTTGTCCAGTTTACCGGATTTTCTGTATAGAGTCATTCCATTCTTTAACCTGTAGAACATATTTGTACCATTTTCCCTGTAAACCCACATATTTTCATGTATTCTTTTTAATATAATTTCAAGCCTCGTAACGCTTACATAGTTAATTTTCACAGGAAGCTCATCCGTTAGAAATTTGTCAATAGGATATACAGGAGATGTTTCAAAGGCAGAAGCCGATGCAAATAATTGTTTTCGGTCATTTTCCGGCAGCAGTGACCCTGAATATATTACATCAAGGTCGATACTAAAGTAAGGATCATAAACACCTATTTCGGCTGCTTCACCAAGGACAACAGCTTCGACTTCTTTCCATTTTTTAATCGCAGAAGTTAATCCCTCCGCCGTTTTTAAAACTTTATTCTTCATTTCCTTCTCCAATGACCGTGTATTATTGTATAATATCACAGATTCGAATTAATAAAAAGAGTTTATGAATATGAAACAGCGAACAAACATAACTACTCCAGGGAGAAAACACCAAAACCTCTGGATACCTATTCTTGCTATCTGGATTGCTTCATTAACACTACTGGGAATACTAATCTGCTCGGCACGTTTCCACGGTTCGGCTGCAGTTATATTTACACTCTCTGTTTTTTCCAGTATATGCGGTGCTTTCACCTTTTATTTTTTATTCCGTGATCTGTTTGTATCCAGCGAACCGGAAACCAGAGCATCTCAGCTCGAAGCCGTTCATAAAATAATTCAGAAAGCCGGAAAGTCCCTTGAACTTCAGGAAACTCTTAATACAATCACCGATGTAACAGTGGAAGTTACCGGTGTCAGGGGATGTTCCATTAAATTTTTTGACCCCGAGACAGGCACCATGAGAGTGCGCTCAATAGCCGGACTAAACCGGAGGAAAACGGACCTGTCAGTAGATGTGGCAGAAAATATCTACCATAAAGGACTTATAAACGGAAAACCAGTTTTCGTAGAGGATGCACTAAGGAAAGATTTCCCGGAACTCGATGAGGAAATGGAATCTCTTATCTGCGTTCCTTTAACTATTGATAAAAAACCCTTGGGAGCCCTATGTGTTTACGGAGAAAAAGGCGAGCAGCTATCTTCCGATATGATAAACTTTCTTGCAAGCCTCGGCGAACTTGTAACCCTCTCTATTGCAAATGCCACTGTTTTTGAAAACTTAAGAAAACTCGATGAAGCCAAAACATGGTTTCTCTTAAAGGCTTCCCACGAACTCAAATCTCCGCTAAGCGCAATCCGGTCTATCTCCAGAACCCTATCCGATGAATATATCGGGAAACTAAACGAAAAACAGAAGGAGATGCTTAGCCGGATAGACCGCAGAGCCAGAGCACTTGCCGAAGTTGTCAATGACCTTATTACACTGGTGAAAGGAAGAGCCGAAATATCCTTCTCAGAGAGAGAAAAAATAAATCTCTGCGAAGTTATGGCCGAAAGTGTAGAGTTTTATAATGCAAAGGCGCAGGACAAAGGCATTGTAATGAAAATAATCTGTGCAACGCATGAATCCATAATCTACGGAAGGAGAGAGGGACTGGAATCTATTATTACAAACCTTCTTTCAAATGCAATAAAGTACACAAACAGAGGGGGAGAAATAACTTTAAAAATGACTGAAGAGGGAGAGCAGGTTTTCATAGAGGTAAGCGATACGGGAATCGGAATACCGAAGGAGGAACAGAAAAAGCTGTTCAACGAATTTTTCAGAGCATCCAATGCAAGACATTTCACAGAAGACGGAACCGGCATAGGCCTGGCAATTGTAAAGGCCAATGTAGACCGTCACGGCGGGAAAATAGAATTTAAAAGTGAAGAAGGCAAGGGCACCACTTTTAAGGTAACACTAAAAAGACTTGGGAATTAAAA
>QNBI01000341.1 GCA_003641675.1 Spirochaetota bacterium
AGGCGTATTTAACTCTTAATACAATTATTTACGAAGAAGAAACCAGGTTAATTAAAAAAATGCTTAGAAAGGCTCATGATGCAGGGGTAGATGCAGTTATATGCTGGGACTTTGCCGTTATCACAGAGGCGAGAAAATTAGGTATGGAAGTGCATATAAGCACTCAGGCAAGTATATCAAATGCAGATTCGGCCAATTTCTATAAATCTGCAGGTGCATCCAGGTGCGTCCTTGCCCGTGAATGTTCCATTGAACAGATTAAATCTATTCGGGAAAAAACAAATCTTGAACTGGAAATTTTTATACACGGCGCCATGTGCGTATCCGTTTCGGGTAGATGTTTTCTATCTCAGTTCCTTTACGGAAAATCTGCAAACAGAGGGGAGTGCCTCCAGCCCTGCAGGCGGGCATACAACACCTACCTTATACACGATAAACAGGAGGGTAAAGAACTCATTCTCGGAAATGACTATATATTAAGTCCGGAAGATCTATGTACACTTCCCTTCCTTGACAAACTCATTCCATTTACCGATGCACTTAAAATAGAAGGCAGGGCCCGAAGCCCTGAATATGTGTACAGTGTAGTCAGAATCTACAGAGAGGCGCTTTCTGCAATTAAGAAGAACCGCTTTACAGATGAATTTAAAAAAGCCTCTCTAAAAGAGCTTGGAAAAGTTTACAACAGGGGCCTTTCGTCCGGTTTCTATTTAGGCAAACCTATAGATTCTTTTACAAAAAAACCAAACTCACAGGCAACAAAACGCAAATTAATTCTTGGCACTGTTACCAATTTTTTTAAAAAACAGAGCGTTGCAGAGATTACAGTAACAGCTAATAGCGTTTCATTAGGAGATGAAATATTAATTATAGGGCCGACAACAGGAGTAGTACATGAACAGGTCGACTCTATAGAGAAAGAATACAAAAGAGTCGAAAAGGCAACCAGGGGTGAAACTGTCGGAATTAAAATATCAAAGACTGTCAGGCGGAATGATTCTGTTTTTCTATGGCAGGATAGAAATTAGCTTTCATAAGCTAAAAATGGCGCTCTTCCCTTATTTCCTGATATGCTTCCTGGATAACTTTAAACTTCTCCTCTGCAAGTTTTACAAATTCTTCACCGAGATTGGCCACTTTATCCGGATGATTTTCTGCGGCAAGTTTTCTGTAAGCGGTTTTAATTTCCTCAATAGAAGCATCTCTGCTCACACCCAGTATTTTGTAAGCCCTCGATGCCTCATGGATAAATTCTGCCCTTATTCTTGAATAGGCTCCGCTGTCAAGACCTAAAAGCATAGATATACGTTGTATGAGGTTTTCTTCGGATGCCGTTATTCCATTTTTATCCGCTCCTGCGATTTTAAACAGAAGCTGTACCAGGAGAAGCCTTCCCTCGTATGTTGACACACTCCTGTAATAGCTGCAGAGCATCCCTGTATCCAGCTTATCTCTATTTTTAAATGTTTCGTCTATTATTTTCTGAAGCAGTACCTGATCATCATGCGCAAAGGGCAGATTATTTCTAAAAAATCTCTTTAACTCCTCTACCTGTGTTACCTTTACATGCCCGTCTATATTGGCAACCGCCATGGAGAGACCAACCAGGGAGGACAGGAAATTAACCTGGGCTCTGGATACGGAATCCACCCTGTACGCACCGCCAAGCCCGAAATTATCACCTGAATTTATCCTTTCCTCATGTGCTTTGTCAAAAAGGTGCCCTATTAGACCTCCAAGTATCGTGCCGAGAGGTCCGGCAAATGAGCCGATTAATGCACCGATAAGTTTACCGCGGAATTCCATTATTTAAAGCTCCAGTAATTCCTTTAATGCGTCTTTTAAGGTTTCACCCTTTCTAAGAACAACCTCTACAAAACTTGTTTTGGTGTTAAGTTCTTTCTTTAACCCGGCAAAGTCTGATATATGCTCCGGTATTTCAATAAAGCGGTCATCTTTTTCGTTATATACAAACAGGGATTCATGGCCGTCTAAATATCTGCACATTCCGGCAGTTTTAATAGAATCCCAGGGAAATACAAGGTTTTCTTCTCCGTAAAGATTAAAAGAGATTTCATTTTCCCCTGTTTTTACATGACTTTTAAGTTCGCGCTTTAAAGACCTTGTTAGTATAAATACAACATAAACTACAGCCGCTAAAATTAAGATTCCTATTATTATATTACCCTTAATGATAAGAAACAGAGACAGGCTCATTACTGCAAAAAATAATGTATAGAGTAAAATAATTTTTAAGTGCGACTCAATCTTAACCCTGTAAAGCATAAAAACTATCTGCGCGGACTGGTTGTTTTTCTAACAATTAGCCTCGGAGATAGGATCATCCTCTTTTTACCTTTTTTCAAGTATTTTTCGCCGTCTATTTCATCAAGAAGGAGTTTCGCTGCAAGTTCGCCCATTTTGCGTTTCTCCTGAAAAACAGTTGTTAATTCTATCCCGGGAAGCGAAGCGAGGAAAATATCATCATATCCGATAATGGATATCTCTTCCGGTATTAAATACCCAAGTTCACGGGCAGCTCGTATTACTCCCACAGCAATAAGATCATTTGCCGCAAATATACCTGTAACCGTGCCCCGGCGCTTTAAAAGGTTTAAAGCCTTCTCATAACCGCTTTTTATATTAAACTCTCCCTCTATTGCATACGACTCGTTAAAATTAATGCCATATTTCGATAAAGCTTTTCTAAAACCCTTATACCGGCCCTGTACAGAATTCACGTTAAAACTCCCGCCGATAAAAGCAACTTCCCTGTGCCCTAATTCTGCCAGATATTTACCTGCAAGATACCCGCCGTATTCCGTATCTACTCCGACAAAATTGACATCCACCCCGGGATACACCCTGCTTATAAACACAAGCGGATAGCCCTGTTCTATAATTTTCTCAAGATATTCATTCTGCACATTAATAGATGATAGTATAAGCCCTTCTACTTTTTTTTCCTTAATGAGCTTTAAATGATGGGTTTCCATATCAACATTCCAGTCCGAATTGCATACAAGAAGATTATATCCCCTTCTGCACGCCTCATCTTCCGCACCCCGTGCGATTGCAGGGAAAAAAGGATTTGTAATATCGGGAATTACCATTCCGACAATTCCGCTCTTCTGAAGAACAAGCCCGCGCGCAAGTGCATTGGGCGTATAACCCATTCTCTTCGCTTCATCCTTTATCAGCTTCATCGTGCGGCTGTTTACAAGGCTGGAAGAATTAAGTGCTCTCGATACAGTTGAATATGATAAATTTAATTTCCTTGCAATGTCTTTTATTGTAACCATACTGTTACAATAATAACTCTTTAGAACGGAAAAATTCTATACTCAACTCCGCAGCCTTATAAAAATTCGGTTTTGGAAGAATTTCGGCACTTACATAGCCGTTATAACTCTTAGAGGCAAGTTTTTTAAATATTGAGTCGAAATCTATGTGCCCCTGTCCCGGCGCCAGTCTATTGGAATCGGCCGCATGCACATG
>QNBI01000342.1 GCA_003641675.1 Spirochaetota bacterium
AAAATCCAGTGAAGCTGAGAAAAGGCGGGAAATCCATTCTGCACCCTGGAATGTATGGTTGGCACCTTCTATGAATATAAGAGAAGCCCGTTTCCCGAAAATTTCATTGTAATGTTTGGACACCGTTGGAGGTACCGATTTATCCTCTGTACCATGTACTATTAAAACATCACCTCTGTATTTAGCTGTTGCATTTAATATATTTAAACTTTTAACATCCTCTATAAACTGCTTGCCAACAACAAGGCCTCCCATATCCAGTGGATCCCCTTTAAAAACTTCTTTCGCAATAGCTTCTTCCCGTTCTGCTAATCTATTTTTCATCTCACCTGCGGGAGCCCATAGGACAAGACCTTTTACATCGCTATCATGCATGCCTGCGGTATAACCTGCAACAGTTCCACCCATGCTTAAACCTAAAATAAACACTCTGTCAGTATCAATTTCCTCTCTGGAACGGAAAAACTTCAGGATATCAGCAGCATCTTCCAATTCACTGGAAAGGGTCATTTTATCAAAGGTGCCTCCGCTTTCGCCACTTCCCCAGAAGTCGAATCTGACACTTGCAATTCCATTCTCCATGAGTAACCTTGAAAACCTAACAAGCATAAAACCCGGTTCCATTCTGTTTCCTGTAAATCCGTGATACATAACAACACCGGGATATTTTTTATCTTTAGGACCCTCCGGAATATGAATCATTCCTCTTAATATGCCGTTTTTATTCTTAAGTTCTACATACTGCTCCATATTTTACACCCCTTATAAGACTGATATTAAGCTGCACGGAATACACCAATTTCAGTAAATTTTAAGAAGATTGTAACAGTTACCCGAAGATTCGTCACCATTAATACTTAGAGTTACTGCGATTTTTCCTATCGCTTATGGACAATTCATCAATTTTTTACTATATTTTTGGTGAACTACACGGCGCCGTACCCAAGTGGCAAGGGAGAGGTCTGCAAAACCTTTATGCACCGGTTCGAATCCGGTCGGCGCCTTTTTTTATTTCTGCTCATCGGGGTAAAAATATTTTTTACCTTTTTTGTCGATTAAAAAGAACCCTCTTTCCGATTTTTCTATTTTCACCTTAAAAAGAGAGACTTTCCCTCCCCCTCCGGGAAGGTCAACGGCAAAAACAGGCATTCCAATTCCTGAAACTTTTTCCGCCAATGCCCGTACTATTTTAAAACCTTCCGCAAGGGGCACTCTGAAATGAGATGTTCCCCTTGCAAGGTCACCCTGAAACAGATAGTAGGGCTTTACCCTTGCGGCAACCAACAACTTTGAAAGTTCTGCAAGAGTTTCTGCATTATCGTTTATTCCTCTTAACAGAACACTTTGGTTTAAAACCGGAATACCGGCGTCGATAAACCTTGAAAGAGCCTGTATGCTTTCACAGGTAAGTTCATGCGGGTGATTGAACTGCGCAATAATCCAGAGCGGTTTATATTCCTTTAAAATATTTATGAGATCGGCTGTTATCCTGTCCGGTAAAACAGACGGGACCCTCGTTCCTATTCTTATAACAATGTGAGGGACCTTTTTCTTTATCGAGTTTAGAATTTCACCGATTTTACTGTCCGCTATAACCAGTGGATCTCCTCCGGATAGAAGAATCTCCTCAACTTCTTTATTTTCGGCTATGTATGATAACGCTGCATTTAGTTCTTCTCTTCCTATAATACCCTTACGTTTGCCTGTAAAGTGCCGCCGGAAACAGTAACGGCAGTACACCGCACAAAGGTCTGTAACTAGCAGTACTACTCTGTTGCTGTAGCGGTGAATAAGGCGCGGCGTTATAGTGTATTTAGCCTCGCTTAATGGATCTCCAAGTTCATACGGAAGGCTGTTAAGCTCCATAGCTGTAGGCATGAACTGACGTCTTACAGGATCCTCCGGATTGCTGCAGTCAGCCAGAGACAGAAAATATCCGGTTACAGCAAAATCCAGAGTACGAGAAGTATTAGGGCTTTCGGTTAACTTAAAAAACGCATCTTCTTCTGCGGACAGAATGCAGCTCTCCTCGATTTTCTCTTTCCGGGTAATACGGTCCTTAAACTGCTCTATCCAGCACTTCTTTTTCATCCTGCTAAGCTAACATTTTTAGGCTTGGTTTTTCAACAATTGCCTAAATATATCCATTAAGAGTATTATATCCTAAAAGGCAATCTTTAGCTGCCAGTACTTATGAATGTCGATATATGTTATTAATAAAGGCAAATACATGGAAAACTATTTATCCAAAAAAATTATTGCATTAATTACAGACTTCGGTACCCGAGATGCATATGCAGCGGTAATGAAGGCTGTACTTTTAAAGGCGAACCCTGCTCTTTCCATAATAGATATAACACACGAAGTTAATCCTTTTAACATCGAATCCGTATCTTTTCTACTGTACAGCTCCTGGGATTATTTTCCACAGAATACTATTTTTCTCTCCGTGGTAGATCCCGGTGTAGGCTCAGAAAGGAATATTCTGCTTGCAGAGCAGAAAGGGAAAATTCTCATAGCTCCGGATAACGGTTCTGTTACACTTTTATACAATAAAAAAGACAATTTCAGGGTTTGGACCCCCTCTTTAAAAGCACTATCCTTAATTCCTGCACCCGAAAGCTCCACCTTCCACGGAAGGGATATATTTGCACCGCTTGCAGGTCTAATAAGCTTACAAGGAATAGAGACAGTAGCGGGAGAAGCTGCCTCTCCGGTCCTGCTTAACACTTTGAAGCCTGTCTTAGATAAGAAAATACATACTATAAGAGGGCGTATTATCCATATAGACAGTTTCGGCAACTGTATTTCATCTATCAGCGCGGAGGATTTCCCGGAAACCCGGAAGACAGGCAAATCAGGGAATGCCGGGAAAACCGAGGGATCTGAGGATACAGAGATAACAGAAAAGAAGGGGAAAGATAAAAAAACCGCAAAACTAAAAACTGCCGTCATTAAAACAGAAAGTACAGAAATTAAAGGAATAGAGGAATATTTTGCCCGGGTTCCTGAAGGGAAAGCACTTTCATATTTCGGAAGTACAGGTTTTCTTGAAATTGCGGTGAATATGGGTAATGCTTCGGAAATACTTAAAATAAAAGCAGGGGATGGGATTTCTGTTTATTATTAAAAAGTTTACATTTTATCAATTGAAAAGTAGAATAGTGATATGACTATAAGTGCTGTATTGATTCTATTATTTACTCTTAATATTGCCCTTATCTACATTATTTACAGCTATAATCCGCTAGGCTCTTTAAACAGGTTTTTAAGCCTGCTTCTTATTCCGATAACTTTAACAAATCTTGAAATGCTTTTTCTGTACTCTGCCCGCGAGAGCATGCCAATGAGAATAGGCCTAAATATGGCTATTTTCGGAATAATATTTTTCTTCCCGCTTTTCTACCATTTCTCCTATTATTTCCCCAGGAAGAAAATACAGCACTTTTCTAAAAGATTGTTTATCTTTTTGTACATACTCCC
>QNBI01000343.1 GCA_003641675.1 Spirochaetota bacterium
ATTAAATTCATCATTGAGACCATTTAAAGCCAGGACAAGTTCCGAACCGGCTACAAAGGCGTTTATTCCAAGAGAAGGCATGGAAGCGTGACACTGTTTCCCTCTGGTTGTAAATTTAAGCCATAAAATGCTCTTCTCTGCAATTTCTATTAGTGTACCGTCTGCTCTCCCGCCGTCGGGTACAAGGATTAAATCTCCTTTTTTAAAGAGAGAGTAGTTTTCCAGAAGGAATTTTATACCAAAATCCGAACCGGTTTCTTCGTCTGCAACAAATAAAAGTTTAACTGTGTATTTGGGTTTAAATCCGTTTTCTAAAATTGATTTAACGGCAAAGATTGAGCTTGCCATGCTCTGCTGGTTGTCTTCTACGCCTCTGCCTATTAATCTGTCCTCCTTTTCTATAACTGTGAATGGGTCGGAGTTCCAGAGTGAAAGCTCTCCCGGAGGCACTACATCTATATGCGTCATAATCCAGAAGTGCCTGCCTTCTTCCTCTCCCGGTACAGTTGCAATAATATTGGGCCTTTTCCCGTCGGGTACTCTCTTATCAAGAGCATTTATCGTGGTGATATTTTTTATTCCTAATTCGTTAAGGTGCTTAATTAAGACCTGGGCTTTATTCCATTCACCCTGTCCTTTACTCTGCGGGGCAATAGCAGGTACTGCTGTTAAATCTTTCTGCAATGAAATCATATTTTCTCTGTTTTTTTCTACTGCTTTAAAAACCATATTGAGCTTTTCCATTTTCATTCCTCCTATTTCCTGACTTATTTATATCTGTTAATGCAGGGATAGACAAGACCTATTAAAGCTAATTCCATATTGAGTTGACTTTCAATGCTTTATATGCACATATTTTTACTATAACCTATTTGTAGTTAAGCGAGGTTCATTTTGAGGTTAAAGAAGTATTCGTTTTTTATCATTATTCTTTTAGGCATGATTCCTGTAATTCTGTCTTCATGTTCATCTAAAATATTAGGCTATGGAGTAATTCTATGGAAAGATAAAAATGTTCCCTTTAAGACAGGTGCCATTGTAAAGGTGGTTGAGGAATCGCATATAAGAAAAACTTATATTGTTGAGAAAAACCGTAAAGAGAAAGTAGAAATTCCTATTTGGGATATTAAGCTTTTTGAAGATGCAGGTAAAGCAGCCGCTTATACAAAATCGTACAAACCGAATTATAATTTATTCGGCTTCGCTCTGCGTGACGGACTTCCTATACGTGAAAAACCAAAGACAGAATCTCCCAGAAAGTACAAGCTGAGGAAAGGGGAACCTGTTAAAATTCTTAGGCGTGAAGCTGCTAAAGTTAAAGTGGGAAGCTACGAGGACTATTGGTACTATGTTATGGCTAAAGACGGGACAAAGGGCTACTCCTTCGGCTATTTTTTAAAAACCTTCAGCACCGAGGGTGACCCCTTAAAAAAAGTGACAGAGCTTATGTCTCAGGATCCGAATTTGGATTTCTTTCTTAAGAATAACTGGAGGCCGGAGTACTACAAAGAGATGATAGACAAGGGTTTAATTAATCTTAAAGAATTCCGTTCCGATATAGGACTATTCCCGGACCGTAAAAATAGCACTGTTACACTTATAACGGAAAAGTACTTAATACCCTTTCACTACAGTGAAATAGAAAAGATCGGGGAAAACCACTACACCTTTAACGAAACAGACCTGCGGGTTGTAATTTACGGAAAAGGGAGAGTTGTTGTAAGCTATAAGGTCGGAAACCAGAATATAAGTGCTGTTTATGTTACAATAGATAAGGATATACAGGAAGTTATAGCCAATGAAAAGGCAAGACGGAACGATATTTTTGCAGGGCTTGTTAGTTTAGGCAGCACCCTAAAGAGTGATTTTTACGGTACAATTAATCTGTTGGAAGGAAGACGCTTTCAATGGTATAATTTTACCAGACTTAAGGGGATTATTGTAAAGAAGGATGTAAGCGGTACCGGCACAATTGATTTCCCCTACTTTTTATCAGGTAAATTAAAAACAGATTACGATGGGATTATTACATTTAAGTTTAGTGAAGCACCGGACACCGAAATTAATTTTCTCTACAGAGTTCTTAACGGCGGGATAAGACTTGTTTTTATTAAAGAAATAAAAATAGAAAACTTAGAGGTTCAGAGGGTAACCAAATCTTCTGTTGTAATGTTTTTTAAATTCACTAAAGGCAAGTGAAGGAGTAAATATGGGGATTTTTAAGACCTATGATATCAGGGGTATTTACGAAAGTGAAATTAATACTGATACGGCATATAAAGTGGGGCGTGCTTTTGCTCAGTTTTTAAAGGGCAGAACGTATATGGCAGGTTACGATGCCAGGCTTCATTCGGAGGAAATGTATAAAGCTGTCATAGAGGGACTTATGGACGAAGGCTGCGATGTAGCCGGTATAGGGCTTTGCAGCACGCCGCTGCTGCACTTTTCGCAGATTAGAGGCGGGTATAACGGCGGTATTATGGTTACAGCATCGCATAATCCTCCGGAATATCATGGTTTTAAACTGTACGATGCAAAGGGGGGTTCTGTAAGTTATGCTAAGGGCCTTAACAGAGTGGAGGAGCTTGTAAAAGCCGGATTTGGGAAGCCCGCAGGGCGGAGAGGAAATTTCAAAGAAATAAATACTATTAATGAGTATATCGATTTTATTGCACAGCAGGCTGAGGATAAGAATTATAAACAGAAAATTGTTATAGACCCTTCCAACGGATCATCGGGGAAAATATACAGACTGCTCTCCGAAAAACTTAAGCTTAATATTCATTTTATTAACGAAAACCCGGACGGCAATTTCCCGAATCACAGCCCGAATCCTCTAAAAGAGGAAAGCCGGAAGCAGATAGCAGAGGCGGTTATAAAACTTGGGACAGATTTCGGTGCCATACTGGACGGTGACGGAGACAGAGTCCTTTTTGTAGATGAGCGAGGGGAAAGGATAGAGAACTACTTTGTTTCTGCACTTATTGCAGAACAGCTTTTAAAGAATGCGCCAGGCTCTGCTATTGTTTATGACCTTATTTCATCCCGTGTACTTAAAGAACGGATAGAGGAAAACAGAGGAAGACCGATAGTATCGAAAGTTGGTTATACCTTTATCTACGATGCAATGGTGGCCGAACAGGCAGTTTTCGGAAGCGAGACATCCGGGCATGTATATTTTAAGGTAAGTGAGAGCTACTATACTGAATCGTCCGCCTATGCGGTTGTTATGCTTTTAAACCTTTTAAATAAAAGCGGAAAGAAGCTTTCGGAGCTTATAGAACCAATGAAGGGCAGATATTATCAGTCTAAAGAGATAAATATAGAGGTGGCGGATAAGGAAAAAGCGCTCAAAAGTGTAGAAGAATATTTTTCGGGAGCTGAAATTAATAAACTCGACGGAATCGGTGTGAGTTTTAATAATGTATGGTTTAATATAAGGGCGAGCAATACAGAACCCGTATTAAGAATAAGG
>QNBI01000344.1 GCA_003641675.1 Spirochaetota bacterium
GGTGAATTGCCGGAAAAGAGTATTCCAATGCATTACAAGGACTTTTCTGTTGTCGATGGGGGCGGATTTAGTGGTAAACCAAGTCCTGGAAAGGTTGTCAAAACAGATCCGAGGGATGCTACGCCGGAAAAAGGCAGGGATATTTTTGAGAAAACGGTAGATATGTATTTAGAGTTGACAAAAGATGTTCTGGCTAAAAAAGGAATAGAATAATCTATAATTTTATTTAGGCTGTTAGCTCATTTTGGGCTTCAGAATATAAATTTATTTAAGGAGGCTTTATTATGAAGAAAATGCTTGTCTTACTAATTGTACTTCTTAGCTTTACTGCATTTGTCTGGGCGGGCGGTCAACAGGAAAAAGCGAAGAAAGTGCGGATTGTTCACTATCATTGGACAGAAACTACGTACGATAAAATCAATCTAAAAGCTGTTGAACTGTTCCAAAAAAAACATCCTAACGTAGAAGTAAAACTTCTGCTGCTTCCGGATGCTGATCGGGCAGCGAAAATTCGTACGGCTTTAGCTGCTAATGGTGAGATCGATTCTTTTGCTCTGAATAACGGAGAATCGGCAGAGTTTCTCATGGAAGGGCAAATGTTACCGATAATTCCGAAGGCATTCGGTAAAAATTCTGTGGATGAAGTTGTAAAGATGTGGACCCCCGGAGCAATTAAAACAAGCGGAGGTTATTGGAAAGGTAAATACTACGGTATTCCATTTGAACTATCTAATTATGTAGCATGGATTAATACTGCCTATATGAAAGATGCCGGATTAAGCCCTGCTTCGGATAAGCCGAAAACCTGGGGTGATTTTGTTAATGTCGGTAAAAAGCTTGTAAAGAAGGATGGAGGTATAGTAGTCCGGAATGGTTTTGCCTGTAATTCAAAAGAGGGCATTTTTAATTTCTTAGTTCTGACAGCTATGATGGAGCAGTTAGGTCTTGATTGGGGAACCGAAGAAGGTTTAGTAGCCAGTATGGATAAACCGGATCTGCTTGGTAAAGCATTAAAAACCTATACAGACTTCGTAGTAAAGGATAAAATATGGGATCCGGGTTTATTCGATAACGACCGTGAAGGATTTGGTAACGGTAAGACTGCTATGTTTCTAACCGGCGGATCGTGGTATTGGGGAGTTCTTGATACATATTCTGTTAAAAGAAAGGATGTGGAACCCTTTAATTATCCGAGATTCCCTGGTGGAAAAGATCTGGGCGGAGTAGGATATGGGTATTGTCTGTATGTTTCAAAACTTTCTAAACATCCTGAACTTACATGGGAGTGGCTGGATACTATGGCAAGTCAGCCGAATGAATTTGCTAAATACGGATACAATCAGCCGCGTGTAAAACTTTCGGATGGCTCACAAGGCTTAGATCCTGAAATTATGAAAAAAGCTGTACCATATTATAATGAGGTTTTCAAAGGTGAATTAGCAAGAACATCTGTCTGGCTTTCTTCGACGAAAGGTAATCAGGTTACAGATGCAGTCTGGGCGGCAATTTCAAGTGTAATGTACCAGGGGGCAAATGTGAATGACTCTGTTTCCAAGCTTCAAAAGTCAATTCGTGCGATATACAAATAGATAATTATTTTAAGAATGAATATCCCCGGTTTTTAAAGCTGGGGATATTCTTTATAAAGGAATTGTGGATGCGGAAAGCGAGTTACTCTGTTACCAGAATACAACGACATGGATATGTATTTATTTTACCGACATTAATTTTTTTCTCTGTTTTTTTGATTTATCCCATTATAAGCGCAATGAGGCTTTCATTTTTTGAATGGAATTTGCTTGGTCCTAAAATTTATGTAGGATTAAAGAACTATTTAAAAATGCTTACGGACCAGCGGGTTGCAAATTCCTATTGGAGAACCATGCAGTTTACTTTGATAAGTGTAGCAGGGATTAATATTTTAGCCTTTCTTTTTGCCATAATGTTTTCCAGTACATTAATCCGCTATAAGAATGTTTGGCAGTCATTTATCTTTCTTCCTGTAATACTGTCCATGGTGGCAGTCGGCGTAGTTTGGGAATATATGTACCAGACTACAGGTCTTGTTACAGTTATAGGCAGAAAATTATTTGGCGTAACAGTACGATGGTTAACAGATACCCATGCGGCGCCTTATGCTATGGTAATTGTCTATATATGGAAATCTGCAGGTTATTATATGGTAATTTATATTGCCGGGCTATTAGATATTCCTCAGAGTTTATACGAAGCTTCAAAAATAGACGGAGCCGGATTTTGGGGACAGCTTTTATATATCACCATTCCTTCCCTAAAAAATACAATTTCGTTGGCTCTTATTTCATGTATGATATTTACCTTCGGACAGTTCCAGATCCAATACGTCATAACCAAGGGAGGTCCAAGCCGTTCTACTGAAATACTCTCTCTGTTAATTTTTAAACAGGCTTTTGAATTTAATAAGTACGGTTATGCTTCTGCGATTTCTGTTCTATTTTTCTTTACTCTGCTTATATTTGCTGTAATACAGCTTAGATTGTTTAAATCTTCTACAAATTAAGAGGTGCTTATAGAAAATGGCCGGATACAATATAAAACGCAATATTAATAAAACAATACTCTATATAATTGTAATTATAATAAGTTTTATTTTTATTTTCCCCTTTTTATGGATGCTTCTTTCTTCGTTGAAATTTAATAAGGATGTATTAGCATTACCTATCCGTTTTTTCCCTCCCTCATGGAACTGGAAAAGTTATTATAATGTATTTTTTGAATTTCCAGGTTTTGATTTTCTGAGATATATTCTAAACAGTTTTATCGTAACATTTTTTGCAGTATTGCTCTGTCTTTTCTTTTCGGCTACATCCGGATATGGATTTGCAAAGTATAAATTTAAAGGAAACAGCTTCCTGTTTACGGTTATTCTGTCCACAATAATGATATCTTTCGGTGTAATTGCAGTTCCCCTTTTTATATTGGTGAGGAAAATGGGCATGCAAAATAGTTATCCCGGATTAATAATCCCCGAAAGTTTAACAGCCTTCGGGGTTTTTATGATGAGGCAATTTTTTTATTCTATCCCCGACGATGTGATAGAATCCGCGCGGATAGATGGTGCCAATGAATATATGATATTTTCAAAGATAAGTATTCCTATTGCTAAAACAGCGCTTCTTGCCCTTGTCATTTTCCATGCACAATGGGTTTGGAACCTCCTTCTATGGCCGCTGATTGTAATATCAACACCTGAAATGAGGACTTTGCCTCAGGGGATAGCATTATTTAAGGGAGGATATAATACTCCTTATCCGGAACAGCTTGCAGTGAGTGTAATTGCATGTATTCCTATGCTTATACTTTATATGTTTCTATCCAAGTATTTTGTACAGGGAATTACTATGACAGGATTAAAGGGATAAACATGTTTCTGAGTCTATGATGTTATGTCTAAAAGAAACGTCCCAAGGAGTTCCTTTAGAATATTA
>QNBI01000345.1 GCA_003641675.1 Spirochaetota bacterium
ATCTCACCATCTTTATATTTTCCAAAATTAATGCTGTATTTACATGATATATAAATAGTTATAGAATCAATTTTTTTGAGTCTCTGAATATTATTCGTCTCTATCTCTCTTAAAGCAGACACTTTACCATTTTTATTTATGATCGCCTTTCCCTTTATAAGGGTAAAGGAGCTTCCGCATGAACTGCATTTTATTGTTCCGTTTTTAAATCCATGCATGGTAAACAACTTGCCGCAGGATGGGCAGAAAAACAACAGCTCTTCAATACCCCTGGAATCCATTGGTATTTTTTTTCTGCGCTCAAGAGAGTCTCTTGTTTTTTCTCTCTGTGCAAGAATACCTATTATTCTCTCAAGTTCTAAACTCGCTTTCTCATAGAATGTATATTTAACTTTCAGCTTTTCTCTTTTTGGAAACTTCGAAAATCTGGGGTAAAATGAGAAACTGTCTATTACCTCTACGGCAACAACAGGGTAGGGGTGCTTTTTCATAAGTTCAATTGAGCTTTTGGCATAGACAGTCTCCCCGTACCAGGATCTTCCCCCTTCGGGGAATATTCCTACAATACCTCCTGAATTTAATATTTCAAGGCTTTTTCTTATTCCGCGAATGTTCCTTTTATATCTGGCAATAGAAATTGTCTGGATTAAAGTAAAAAACAACCTTGTAATAGTTCTACGGTACATAGATGAAGTTGTTAAAAAGTGTATTTTTCTGTCTATACCTGCAGATATAAGCAGAGGGTCGAGAAATGATCTGTGTAGCGATATCATGTAGAAGGCTCCCTGCTTTGGTATAACTGAAGCATTTATAAATTGAAGCTTAAAAAAGAACCTAAAGGCGGGTAGTAGCATAAGTCTTAAGAGACTGTACATAGAAGGGAATAAAACACCTGTTTCTTCTGCATATCGCCGGTAGGTATTTCCGTATCTTTTTTTAAGCACTCTTTCCTCTGCAACAGAATAGATTAACCATAGTGCTAATAAAAAAGGACCCGATGTAATTATAAAACCTATGCTTTTACTCCATAGCGCTATCGAAAAAAGTATTATGTTAAATCCTATGTAGAGAGGATGCCGAAACCAGAAGTACATCCCCGTTTCCACAAGGTGGGTAGGAGGTTTCGCAGATATCGGTAAACCGCGGCCAAATTTAAAAAGCTCTTCGGCAGCATATAGATAGATGATTATTCCTGCTGTAAGCATAAAGGGGGCAATTTTTGACATCTGTAAGAGTATTGAACCGGAAGTATGGATTCCGATATACGGATCAATAAAACAGACGGCTGGCAGGTAGAGTAATAAGGGAAGTATTATCCAGAATACAAAAAAATACAGAACATAGATCATAGCCTGATTATAGAATAATTAAGAATTTTCTCAATAATAATATTGCAATTATTTAATTATATCTGTATATTTATCCAAATATCTGTTTGGTTATAGAAAGGGTTAAAAATGAAAAATAAACGGGCCCGTTATGCAGCTATAAAAAGATTAATTTCAACAAAAAATATACATAATCAGGATGAACTTCTTGCTCTGCTTAAAAATGAAGGTTTTATTGTTACGCAGGCAACTCTCTCCAGAGACCTTAAATTCCTTAAGGTGGGCAAGGTTCCCGATGGGAGGGGAGACTACCTTTACTCTTTTCACGATGAAGACAGCAGGGCGGGCTCGGAGGCAAGCCTTGTTTCTGATTTTATGCGGGGGTTTATTCTGCTTCAGTTTTCCAATGGGCTCGGGCTTATAAAAACTTTGTCGGGGCATGCAAACAGCGTTGCCTTTGCGCTGGATCATCTCGCCATACCGGAAGTTCTGGGAACAATAGCAGGTGATGATACTATTCTTGTTATTCCAAAGAACGGGGTGACGAAGGATGAGCTTCTAAAGGGGTTTCTTTCAAAAATGCCGGAGCTTGAGGAACGTGTGGGATGAAAACAGCCGTACTGGGAATAAGCGGATACACCGGGCTGCTTCTGCTCCGTATCCTCCATGAACATCCCAATATTGAAAGTATAATTCCCGTAACGTCTTCCCATATTGGAGAAGATATACGTTCTATAGATCACGGATTATCAGATACTATTTTAGACAAGCTTAAATTGACAGAAGGGCGGCTTGTATCCATAGACGATGCAGCTGGTTTTAAACCGGATGTTGTATTTGCGGCACTGCCTCATCTTAAATCTGCAAAGCTTTTAGAACCTTTTTTCGGTAAGAGCATTGTTATTGATTTGTCTGCGGATTTCCGTATAAAAGATCCGTCTGTTTTTAAAAAAGCCTATGGGGAAAAGCCTCCGAGAGAAGACCTTCTGCCGGAAACCGTGTACGGGCTTTGTGAATGGAACAGGGAAAAGATAAAACATACTGATATTATAGCAAACCCAGGGTGCTATCCTACTGCAACGCTTCTCCCTCTCCTACCGCTTTTAAAAGAGAAACTTATTTCCGGAACCATAATAACCAATGCTATTTCCGGAATTTCCGGCGGCGGGAAAAAGGCGGTTTTAAATTTGCTCTATGTAGAAAGGTCGGAAAATGCCAGTGCGTATCTGCCGGGCAAAAGCCACAGGCATCAGCCTGAAATAGAAGCGGAAATTAAGAGCATTGACAAAAGTTCAGATATTCTCTTTACTCCGCACCTGGTTCCTTTAAAAAGGGGAATTACCGTGAGTACCTGTGCAGATATTAGAAGTTCGGATAAAAAAGGGATTAGCGACAGCAGGCTAAAGGATATTTATGAATCGTATTATGGGTACTCACCTTTTATTCGTATTAGGGGAACGGATATACCTGAAACCCGTGATGTGTGGGGAACGAACAGGTGTGATATAGGATGGCGTATTGAAAAAGGGAAAATCCTTCTTTTTTCGGTAATAGACAACCTTATTAAAGGGGCATCGGGGCAGGCAGTTCAGAATATGAATATTAGAGTGGGTTTTAATGAGAGTGCAGGTTTAAGGATAAATGGAGAGGTTTAAAAAAATTAGGGATAAACGTCCCGTTATTATTGTTAAAATAGGCGGAAGATTCAGCGAGAATGAAGAGCTGCTCGGTATTTTTGCTGATGAATTGTATGTAATGAGGAATGAGTACAGTTTTATAATAGTACACGGGGGAGGAAATGAGGTTAGCCTTTTAAGCAAAAAGCTGGGACAGGAACCGTTATTCAAAGACGGGATAAGGATTACAACCCCTGAGGAAATGGATATCGTGGAAATGGTTCTGTCGGGAAAGGTTAACGGCAGAGTTGTAAGAAAATTAAGGGCTCGTGGAATAGATGCAGTGGGTTTAAGTGGTTCTGACGGGAGTATTTTTATAGGAGAGTCGATGGGTAATGTTGCAGGCGTTGAAACCCGCACAGGGAACGTTGTAAAAGTAACTTCGAAACTTCTGGAAATACTGCTCGATGAAGGCTATGTCCCTGTTATTTCATCCGTGTCAACAGATTTAGAGGGTGA
>QNBI01000346.1 GCA_003641675.1 Spirochaetota bacterium
AGTTTCCGAGGGAATAGGAATAAGGGAAATAATTACAATAGATAATGATTATTATATTTACAGAACGATCAACAAAGAGATGTTAAGGAATATATTTTTGAATAACGAAAATGAATAAAATGGGTATAACCATTTCACTTGACTTTTCGCTCTGTCACGGTTTTTGCAATTTAGGTGTGAATGTGATTTTGCGGTAAGGTAAAATATTTTGCATATAAATATTTCTGTATTATAGTGTTAAAATATGGACATAACAACTCAACATAACAAATATCTTGATAAAATAATAAAAAAAATAGAAGCAGTAGACCCAAGAATTGTAATTATCTTCGGTTCATATATAAAAAATAAATTATCAGAAGACAGTGATCTGGACTTATTAGTTGTGTTAGATATTGATAGAATTCCCTCATCTTATGATGAAAAAATAAAAATGAAACTCAAAGTCAGAAAGTCAATAAGCGAAATAAACAGAAATGTTGCAATAGATTTATTAGTATACACAATACCGGAATACGAAGAACTCATAAAAAGTGATAGTTCATTTTCAAAAGAATTAAAGGAAACTGGAAAAATAATATATGAAAAAGCAAGCACAGCAATGGCTTAAATATGCGAAAGTTTATTTATTGTCTGCTTCAAAAGTTACTTAATGAAAAAGAATTAACACAAAGTGTTACTTCCCATAGTCATCAAACTGTGGAAAAATCTTTAAAAGCGATATTAGAAAATAAAAATATAAGAATACCAAAAACACATGACTTAGAAAAACTTTAATGTTTATAAAAAAGAGATGGATATTTTAGGTGAATAATTACGAAAAAAGTTAGATAATATCCCGGATCATAGCTGTCCAAATTAGAAAAAGTCAAGTTCATGTTGAAATATCTTTGGTAGTGAATGAGAAAAAGAATGTAAAGGAGAACCTAAGCCAATCCCAAGGGCATTTCTGGAGGTACCTGCAAAACTCTTCACTTTAAGTTGCTGTTTGTACATTACCTCCAAGAGATATCACAACAAAAAGAGGTATAACGAGCATGAGTCTGCTAAGGCCAATGCCCTGCAAACTATAAGAAACACGCCATCTTTTTATCATGTTTTTATTACCTCTATTCCTGCGAAGTTCGGTTATGATGTAAATACAATTAATTTTAGTACAACTTAAATTCATTTCAAGCTGTGTAAATTTTTAGCAGGGAACAGCAGGGTTTAACTTTTAAATATTTATTTTACAGGCTATAATTTGTACTATGTTTATAAATCTAAAAGTAATTGTATCAACTTTTTTTATGATTTTCCTTGCAGAACTTGGCGATAAGACTCAAATAACAACCTTTGCCTTTGCTTCGAGATCAAAGTCTTCATTATCCGTTTTTATCGGTGCATCTTCCGCCCTTGTTTTGACCAGTTTAATAGCTGTCCTAATTGGAGAGGTAGTGGGCAAGTATGTCCCTGCAAAGGTTATGAAAATTGTGGCGGGTGTGATATTTTTAATATTCGGCGGAGTGACACTTTTTGAAGCTTTAAAAGCATAAAAGATAAAGGGATGGTGTGGATAAAATGTGCTTATTCGGAGAGTTTAAAAACAGGATAAACTGCTGGATGATAAGGCGCATTCTAAAGAGCGCCCTTATTTTTGAACCGGATTCTTATAACCTTTATATTTCGATAAAAGATGCTGTAGAAAAATCCCTGGCAGGTTCCCGGGCGGATATTGCGGATATGGAGGATATGACGGATATGGAGGATAATATGGTATCAAATGTAATAGCTGCTCTGGATTCTCTTATTAATCAGGAAAAACTGCACGAAGAACTGATAAGGGAAATAAAAGGAGAAATGGAATGTTCCGGCTTAAAAAAAGCTCTTAAGAGAATACCAGAGATGCATTTAACTAATATAGGAGATATAATGCCTTTAGGGAGGATAGTTGATAAGAGCATTAGTCTAAAAATTAATGAAGCTGTTGAACAGGAAGAGGATTCATTTAAATTCTATATGAATCTGTACAGAATGAGCAAAATAGGTTCGGTGAAGGAGGCTTTTAGTTTACTTGCAGACCAGGAATCTATTCATCTCATTCTATTAAAAAAATTAATGGGAAAAGATAGATTTTAGTTTAAGGTGTAGTAAAATAATATTATATTGCTTATAATTTTACATCTTGACAGTATGAAGAGTTACCATATACATTTTAATTAAAACATAGGTGGTTGTTGTATGCCGGCACAAATAGAGCCCGCACAGATAAAGCGTGCTGCACATAATTCTATTCCTCTTTCATTTAAAACATATACCCTTCCGCATGAAACAGAGGAGTACCTGGAAAAAGTTCTTGAAATGTTTCTTGTTGAATTAGGACAGGATAAGCTTAAAGATACGCTTTCCTACTGTTTAAAAGAGCTTGCCGTTAATGCAAAGAAAGCAAATACAAAGAGGGTATACTTCCTCGAGCAGGGACTGGATTTAAACGATAGCAGAGACTATGAAAAGGGGATGCAGCATTTTAAAGAGGAAACGTTAAACAATATACAGCACTATCTCCAGAAACAGAAAGAACTTGGTTTGTATATAAAGATAATTTTTCAGACAAAGGGCAAAACCTTTGCTATTTCTGTTAGGAATAATGTTGAAATAACGAAGAAAGAACAGATTAGGATTTACGATAGAATTGCCCGGTCACGTGCATTTTCTTCTTTGGAAGAAGCCTTTTCCACGGTGTTGGATAATACCGAGGGTGCAGGGCTTGGTATTGTGATTCTTGTGTTAATGCTAAAGAAAATAGGCCTGGATGAAGAAGCTTTTAATGTGGATACAGATGACGGAGAAACGGTAGCGCAGATTGTAATTCCCTTTTCCAAGGTTCACCTTGAAAAACTCGACCTTCTTACCGAGACAATTGTAAAGGAAATAGAGAGTTTGCCTCAGTTTCCGGAGAACATTGTTTATCTGCAGAAGCTTATTACCGATCCGGATTCGGAGATTACAGATATTGCACGGCAGATAAGTATGGATCCGTCCCTTACAGCAGACCTTTTAAAACTGGTAAACTCCGCTCAGTTTATGCTTCCCAAGAAGGTGGATAATATTGTGGAGGCTGTTAAACTTGTAGGAATGAGGGGGTTAAGAAACCTCCTGTACTCCTATGGAACGCAGAAAATATTGGGCGAGAAATACAGTGAAATGCGCAGCCTCTGGCAGCATTCCTACAGGGCTGCATTCTATGCCTATAATCTTGCAAAGAGTTTTAAGAGAAAGAAAGAAATTCTAGATGATGTTTATGTCGGCGGTATTCTCCACGATTTAGGTAAAATTATTATAGCATCATTTCATCCCGATCTTCTCGATAAAATTAAGAATGTCTGCAAGGAAAAGGGGATCCCCACAAGAATGCTGGAAGACCTTTCTGTGGGTTTAAACCATGCTGAGATCGGCGCTATGATTGCTCGAAAATGG
>QNBI01000347.1 GCA_003641675.1 Spirochaetota bacterium
AAAGCATTTTTAAAGCATTTTAGCCAAATAATTTTTCAAAATAGATAAAAGATCTATTGCCCCAAATAGTTATTATTGTTATGATACTATCAATTATATACTAGAAAAAAGAGGAATTATGATTTCGCCTTCACTTAAAAATCATCTTACAGAATTGCTTTCAGGAAATTTTCATACTAAGCAAATTGATGAAATCGGTAATTTACTTTTCTCTTCCTACAATTCAAATAAACTCTCCGATACCCCGGAACATATTTCGATATCTCCAAGAAAAGCCGCCAAAATACTTGTTGCATACTCAGAAAAAAACAACAAGCTTTTTCAGTTAATTAAACTTACCATAGAACTTGATGACAGTATTTTTTTTAATAAGCATATCCATATACAGGGGATAGAAGTTTTCCTTAACCAACTTGCAAGAGAGGGTATGGTATATGACTTTAAAAAGAGAAAACTGCTTAAAAAGGACAGAGATATAGATGAAATGATTAACTGGGGATCTTTGCGTGACGGTAAAATATACGATACGACTGTTATGAGTGTTGATATAGTTGGGAATTCAAAACTTGTTAAGAAGTACGGTATTAATAAAATGGAAAAGATTTACTTTCAGCTGTGGGATTTTCTTAAAGTCAGATTAAAAACTTACGACGGCAGAATCTGGTCATGGGCCGGAGACGGCGGAATCTTTGCCTTTGTTTTTAAAAATCATCAGGAAAGAGCAGTATTTTGCGGAATTGAAATACAGAGTCTCATGTCTATTTTTAATTTACACATTAATCTCCCCTTTAAAGATCGTATAAGTTTAAGAATAGGACTCGATACAGGCCGATTAAGATTCTTTTCTGATACAGGTAAAATAGTTTCCGAAATAATAAATTATGCGGCCCACCTTGAGAAGAAAGGGACGGAAGCGGGGAAAGTCTCCATTTCCAGAGCTCTGCACGATTCTCTGCCGGAAACGGTATTTGACCTTTTTAAACCGGCAGGTGTTTTTGAAGACAGGGATTATTTTTCTCTGCCTAACCGTTTAGATACTTACCTTTACAATGATTCATTAAAGAGTGACCTGCTGCAGAATCTTGCTTAAAACCTATAAACTGAGATAGAAATAGTATATAATAATTGATAATTTTAATGTAAAAGATTACATTTTCATAGCTTACACTAATGCAGGAGGAAACTTGTGATAGATTTTAATAATAAAGATTTCAGAAATATGTTTAGAGAGTATGATTTAAGAGGCAGGGTTAACGAGAAAGAATTAAATCCCGAATCTGTCTTTAAAATTGCCCGGGCCTTCGGTGCATTGCTTAAAAAAAGGAATATAAATGATGTAGTAGTAGGTTATGATAACCGCAAAACATCACTCGAATTTAAAAATTCTGCTGTAACTGCCCTTTTAAGTGCAGGTTTTAATGTAATTGATATAGGACTAACCTTAAGCCCTGTTTTATACTTCGCCCAGCATTTTTATAATATAAAAGGTGGACTTATGATTACGGCCAGCCATAATCCGGACGAATGGAGCGGAATGAAACTCTCGCATGGCCTTTCGAAGACCCTGGGCCCCAGGGAAATGAAAGAACTCTTTTCTCTGGTAGTTGAAGAGAGCAAGGATTTTAGAACAGGAAAATATGAACAGAGGAATATACGCCCGGCTTATATTGATAGAATTACGAAAGGAGTTAGGTTGGAGAAACCATTAAAAACCGTAGTTGAATGCGGTAACGGAGGGGCCGGAGTTTTTGCTTATGAGGTACTTCAAAAAATAGGAGCAATGACTTTTCAGTTGTACTGCGATCCGGATACCAGGTATCCAAACTACTTTCCGAATCCGTCAAGTTTAAAAGCAAGGAAAAGACTTCGAGAGATAGTAACTCACCCCTATATAAATGCGGATATCGGAATAGGAATAGACGGCGACGGAGACAGACTGGGTGTTCAGGACAATTTAGGAAATAACCTATGGAGTGATAAAGTGCTTTTATTTCTAGCACGTGACATGCTTGAAAAAAAGCCCGGATCACAGATTGTATTCGATGTTAAATGTACACAAGCCTTAATAGAGGATATTAAAAACAGAGGCGGAAATCCTTTTATGTGGAAAACAGGCCATTCATATATTAAGGCTAAACTCCATGAGTTAAATGCAGAGCTGGGCGGAGAAAGAAGCGGTCATATTTTTTTCAACGAAGGGTATTACGGCTTTGACGACGCTTTGTTTGCCGCTGTAAAATTCCTCGAATATCTTTCAAAGCAGGATAAAAAGCTATCGGATATGCTTTTGACTATTCCGCAGTACATAACCTCACCGGAAATACAGGCGCATTGTGAGGATAGCGTAAAATACAGGGTTGTTGACAGTATTATAAAGGATTTTAAGAAAGATTACGGAGATCGTGTAATAGATATTAATGGTGCAAGGGTAATGTTCGATGACGGCTGGGGACTTGTCAGAGCTTCATCCAATTTACCAGAGCTTGTTATAATTTTTGAAGCAAAAACAGAAAAGAAACTTCTTGAAATTCGTGATATCTTCAGGAAAAAAATTAATTCTCACCCGGAAGTTGATCCGGCATGGGAAAATGATATTTATGCTTAGAAGGGAAACATGAATACATTCGGCAGCTATTTCAGAACAACAACATGGGGTGAATCTCACGGTTCTGCTATCGGAACCGTCATAGACGGTTGTCCTCCCGGAATTGATATAAAAAGAGAGGATATACAGGATGAACTTTCAAGAAGAAGACCGGGGCAGACAGTTTTTACTTCACAGAGAAACGAGGAGGATCGGGTTGATATTTTATCCGGCGTTTTTAATGGAAAAACGACAGGTACTCCTATTAGCCTTATAATTTATAATAAGGATATAAGATCATCGGATTACGAAAAGCTTAAAAATATACCCAGACCGGGGCAGGCTGATTTTACATATTTAAAGAAATACGGAATTAGGGATTACAGAGGAAGCGGCCGTGCTTCCGGCAGGGAAACCGCATCCAGGGTAGCGGCAGGAGCAATAGCGAAAAAGATTCTCTTTAAAGAAGGTATTGTAACTGTCGGTTTCTCCGCGAAAATCGGTGAAGTAGGAATTAGAAACGGCTCTTTAATTACGGATTATAACATTTCTCGTGAAGAGGCTTTGAAATTAAGAGAGCTTATATACAAATCGCCAGTGCGTTGTCCGGAGATAGAAACTTCACATAAAATGGAAAAAACCATACAGAATATATCTAAAGAAGAGGATTCTTTAGGAGGCATTATCGAAATACTTTCCTATGGCGTACCTCCTGGATTAGGAAGCCCGGTTTTTGATAAATTAGACGCCCTTATCGCCCATGCAGTTATGTCTGTGGGAGCAGTAAAAGGAGTAGAAATCGGCGAGGGTTTTGAGATTGCCTCAAAAAAAGGAAGTACTGCTAATGATGTATTTGAATTT
>QNBI01000348.1 GCA_003641675.1 Spirochaetota bacterium
TCATCCTTAAAACCCATGTTGAGCATTAAATCCGCTTCGTCCAGTATGAGGTGGCTGATAGCACCTACATCTGCAGCATTCCGGCGTATAAGGTCTAAAAGCCTCCCCGGCGTGGCAACAATAATCTGGGTTCCTCTTTTAAGGTCCCTTATCTGCTGGACAATACTGGCTCCACCGTACACAGGAGTAATACGAACATTATCCACATAGCGGGCAAAATCTTTCATATCCCGGGTTATCTGCAGGCAAAGTTCCCTGGTGCATAGAACAAGAGACTGTACGCTTTTATCTTTTGCATCTGTTCTCTCTATTAGAGGCAGCCCGAAAGCGGCTGTTTTACCGGTTCCTGTCTGGGCAAGCCCTACAATATCTCTTTCATCATTGAGCAGATTATAAATAACCTTTTCCTGAATAAGTGTCGGTTCTTTAAATTCAAGCTCATCTACGGCACGCAGCAGCGCATCGCTTAGTCCAAAATCACTAAATTCCAATTTTCTTTCCTTCTGTTTCTTTCTCATATTAATTGGTAAGGGAGATATACAGGCGGCGGGAGTAACACTCTTCCTAAACTTATCAATTTAGCTTAAAATAAGCTTTTATTGCCTTTATGTCAATTAAAATATCTAAAGGATAAAAGGAGGGAGCTTTAAATTGAGAGAGATAAAAACCAGTAAACCAACAAGAATCGGTATTCCGCCCGGTACACCTGTAACTTTCAGCGGAGAGAGCAAAGAACCTGTAAAAATTACTGTATTTGAGTACACTGAAAAGGAGTGCAGGAAAATAGAAGTGGGAAAACCCGAAGACTGTGCAGACTTCACCGGAGCTACCGGAGTTGTATGGATAAATGTAGATGCGGTTCACGACCCCTCCATTGTTGAAAAGATATGTTCAATCTTTGACATTCACCCCCTTGTAGAGGAAGATATTACAAATATAGGCCAGAGTCCTAAGATGGATGAATACGAAAAATACCTCTACATTATTACCAAAATGCTCTATGAAGATAACAAGAACAAAAATATTCTAATAGAGCAGGTAAGTATTATACTCATGCAGAACATTGTTATATCTTTCCAGGAAAAACCGGGTGATGTGTTCGACTCTGTAAGAACCAGACTTCTGCAGGATAAAGGGCTTATCCGGAAACGGGGCAGTGATTACCTTGCCTATTCTCTTTTAGATGCAGTTGTTGATCATTATTTTGTTATTATTGAAAATTTAGAGGACAATATGCAGTACCTTGAAGACTCTGTTGTGGAACACCCCGACTCCAGAGATTTACGTAAGCTTCAGAAACTAAAAAGCCAGCTTATCTTTTTAAGACGCTACCTCTGGCCTCTTCGTGATATTCTAGGTAAAATGGCCAGCGGAGATATCCCTCTTATAAAGAAAAAAACACACCCCTTTTTTCGTGATGTCTATGATCATACACTTCAGGTTATTGAGATTCTTGAAACTTTTCAGGATGTTGTTACAAGCCTTCTAGATATATACCTCTCCAGTATTAACAACAAGATGAACAGTATAATGAAACTGCTCACAATTATTTCTACTATCTTTATTCCGCTAACATTTATCACCGGACTATACGGAATGAATTTCCGCTATATGCCCGAACTTGCATGGAAGTGGAGCTACCCGATTGTACTCACAGTTATGCTCCTGATATCTTTGGCAATGATTCGGTTTTTTAAAAAGAAAAAGTGGATTTAGCCATTACATTAGGTTAAGAGAATGGACGCTACTAATAAGTATATCGGGATAGTCTGTTAGTATTCCCTGTATGCCATATGATATAAACAGCTTGTTATCCCCATCCGTATTGGAATAGTAAAGATTAGCCAGAAAACCGATATTCTTTATCTTCTGCACAAAATCTATTGTCATATCCCGCCTGTGCGGCTGAATAAATGTGCATCCAAAATTCTTCATTGCAATAAGAAGGGCATCATCATACTCTCTTTTCCGTTCAAGAATACAAATTTCAATTCCGCTGTCCAGCTCTTTAATTTTTTCTGCTGTTTCAAAGGTACTTACAGTAAAATAGGCATTATTGTACAGTTCATACTCTTTAAACATATTACAGGCCTGTTGTAAAAGAGACTCCTCTGTTTCCTTTATCTGAATATTCAACCCCTTCCTTTCGCTTCTTTTTAAGCAGGTAAAAAAATCAAGTACTTCTCTAAACGAAGGAATGGAAGCTGCTGGGCCGGCACTCTCAACCTTTGAACCTCTTTCCTTTAGCTCTCTGAATGTCAAAGATGCTATTTTAATATCTTCATTATAAACTCGTTTAAGGGTTGCATCGTGAGAAACAATAGGAACACCATCTTTGGTAAGCCTTAGATCAAATTCTATTAAATCTGCACCTGTTTCGAATGCTTTCTCAAATGCAAGGATAGTATTTTCCGGATACCTACCAGAGAAGCCTCTGTGAGCTGTAACAACAATTTTCTTTGGGTTCTTGTATAAATCTTTTATATTCATCCTTTATTCCCAAGTTTTTCCAGCACTTTTTTGCTCTCGATAACATCATCCCACCGGCTGTTCTCTATTACAGCAGTAATATTCTTCCTAACAAAACTGGTCAGAAAAGGCATAAAATCTATTTCACTTCTGGAAAGAGACACATCGCCATGCCGGTATCCCTTTTTTACCCCGCTTATATGTATGTGGCAAATTCGGCTTTTGAATTTTTCGATAAACATTCCTATATTCTCATTATTAAGCCCAAGATGGGCAAAATCAACTGTAAGTCCAAGATCCGGGAATTTTGACAGGGTTTTTTCTATTTCGGACAATCTGTTGCATAGCTTTTCCTGTTTGTTATCCATATTCTCTATGCACAGTTTGGTTTCGGATTGCTCTATTCTTTTGTAAATATCCGACAGAGAATTCCAGAGCAGCCCCATAGCCGCCTCTCTGGGAATTCCTTTAACTCTGCCAGGATGAATTGTAACAATCCTGACCCCATTATTTTCAGCAAACTCGTACTCATTAACCACCTGTTCTATACCTGCATTCCTTGTAAAAGAATTAGCAGAGCCAAGATTAAAATCCAGATAATTTGAATGGAGAGTTACCATAGAATAGTCAATACCTCTAAAGTTAAAATTAAAGGGCAATAAATTTTGATAGTTCTTTTCGAATATTATTGAATTAATTTCTATTCCGTCCAAACCGGCAATTTTAAGCTTATCCGCTATCTGTGCAAAACTTCTTATGCTGCCGCCGAACACCTGCTCCTTAAAGGGGCTTAAACTACTGTATATCTTCATGCTCTTTAATTTCTGATAAAAAGCTCCCGCACTAAAGTGATAAAAGCGGGAGCCTTTTTAAACAACCAGCTGTTAATCTCCGTTAATAGTTTTTAGAATGCTGTCAAAGTCCACTTCCCTCTTATACGCTTTGAATTTTTTAAGCATATCGTCAAAGGAA
>QNBI01000349.1 GCA_003641675.1 Spirochaetota bacterium
CGGTCGAGGTTAAGGACGGAGCTCATTGCATCGTACATGAACGAATCTGTAAAGAACTTCTACTCGGATAATCACAGATTAAAGATAGCAGCATACAGGGGCGGGTACCTCCCCAATGAAAGGCGGAAAATAGAAGCTGGTTTGCGGGACGGTTCCATTGCAGGGGTTGTTTCGACGAATGCCCTGGAGCTGGGAATAGATATCGGAGGGCTGGACGCATCAGTTATGGCCGGATTCCCCGGAACTATATCCTCTGCATGGCAGCAGGCGGGCAGGGCGGGGAGGAGCAGCAGCGTTTCTCTTTCTATACTCATAGCATCTGCATCACCTATAGACCAATATATTATTCAGCACCCGGAGTATTTCTTCGGCAAATCACCCGAATCGGGGTGGGTAGATGCGGACAATATCTATATTCTTCTCGACCAGCTTAAATGCGCAGCCTTTGAGCTTCCCTTTAAGGACGGCGAACTCTTTCACAGTAATGTGGATGAGTTTTTAAACTACTTAGAAGAAAACGGGATACTGCGCCATGCAGGGCAGAAATGGTACTGGTCGGACAGGTCGTACCCGGCAGAGAATGTTTCATTAAGAACTTCCACCCCGGAAAATGTTGTAATAGTGAATACAGCCTCCGGCAGAAACGAGGTGATAGGTGAAATGGACCTCTCCTCTGCAAAATTTATGCTGTACAAGGGTGCTGTTTATATGCACCAGGGGGATCGGTATATTGTAAAGGAACTCGATTTGGAGAACCATCGGTGCTATATCGAGGACTCTAAAGAGAATTACTATACCGATTCCATAGTAAAAACGGATATAAAGATGCTTAATCAGGATGATGTTTCTATGCACGGCGGTGTTGAATGCATAGAGGGGGATGTTCTTGTGCGGAGTCAGGCGACGAAGTACAAGAAGCTTAAGTATCATACACACGAGAATATAGGATACGGAGAGATTAATCTGCCCGCCGATGAAATGCATACAAGGGCGGTTGTTCTTGTTTTCAGGGAGAGCTCTATGGTGGGCAAAGTATTTGCAGAGATAGCGGAGGCCCTGAAAACGGAGATTATTCAGAAGCTTGGAACTCTTTTAAAAAATATTGCCCCCGTTTTTCTGCTCTGCGATCCGAGGGATATCGGGATTGCGGAAAGGGTAAAGGATACGGAGTTTGCCAACCCCTGCCTCTATATCTATGACCGGTACCCCGGAGGTACAGGAATTTCGGAAGGATTCTTAAAGAATATAGGGCGTATTGTGGAGGGCGCTTACGAACTTGTTTCCGGATGTCCCTGTGAGAGCGGATGCCCTTCGTGTATAGGGCCCACTAGCGGCGGTTTTGCGTTTATCGAAGCAGGCGGAGCGGGTGCAGGAGGCGCAGGAACTGCAGGTTCGGATGATGCAGGAAGCATGGGCCCGGATGCTGCAGACAACATGGGCCAGGGGGCTGCAGACAACATGGGCGAGGTTAACATTAAACTCATGGTAATAGATTTTTTAAGGAAGTGGATGGATGCCTGGGCGCGATCTAACAAATAGGTTGTCGGTTTTAAAAAAGATTCACAGGGAAAAGAGTTCCGCTGCCGGCGGGAAGGGAGACTCTGGGCTGTCAGGACGACCTGATATACCGGAAACCACCGAACAAAGCGGATGTCCTGATATACCGAAAACCACCGAACAGAGCGGATGTCTTAATACATCTGGAAGCTCTGGACCGCACGGCAGCCCCGGTCTTTCCGGCTGGGAACAGCTGGGGGAGTTCCTCTATCGTCGAAGGGAATATATTTCAGGTTCTATCGGGCCGGCCCCAGCTGGCAGGATGGGTCTTAAAGATTTTGACAGACAGCCAGAGCTCCTTTTCTATGACACAGAGACAACGGGGCTTTCCAGCGGGACGGGAACTTTTATCTTCCTTTTAGGAATGGCCTGGGTGGAGCAGAGTACATATGTTGAAAGGGATATAGAGGGCCGCGGCAGTTCGGATAACGGTGGGGTTCCCCGAATTGTACTGGAACAGGTTTTTGCAGCGGACTACCCGGGGGAACCCGAATTCTTAAGCTATATAGGTAAACAGTTTAAAGAACACAACATATTCGTATCATTTAACGGAAAGAGCTACGACAGCCACCTTTTAAAGACAAGGTTTCTTATGAACGGCATGGATTTTGAACCGGGAGAGCAGTACGACCTTCTTCATATTTCAAGGAGATTGTGGGGCAGGCTAATCGGAAAGTGTTCTTTAAGTAATATAGAAGAAAAAATACTCGGCATACACAGAAACGGGGACATTCCGGGCTATGAGGTGCCGGAAAGGTATTTTTCGTTTTTAAGGACAGGGAATGCCGGCCTTTTAACGGATGTTTTTAGACATAACAGGCAGGATGTTATTTCCATGGTTATTCTCCTTAATGTTATCGAAAAAATACTTTCCGGGGAGAAAAGCGGGCCTGTTTTCGACCATACATCCCTGGGTGCCTATCTGCTGAAAGGCAATAATCCACAGAGTGCCGCTCTTGGTGAGAAACACCTTAACAGGGGATTTGCAGAGGGTGATGCAAGAGCTGGACGCTTTTTAAGTTTAATGCACAAGCGAAAGGGCCAGTGGGAAAAGGCTATTGAGATTTGGTATAAAATGGCGGGGAAAAAGAGTCTATTTGCCGTTACTGAGCTTGCAAAGTACTATGAGCATAAAAAAAGAGACTATGAAAGCGCTTTAGCGTGGGTAGATAAATGTCTTTTATGGAACATTCCTCTAAGTACGGGGGACAGATTCGAAATAAGCCGCAGGAAAAAAAGGCTCATTATTAAGATTAAAAATAGCAAATTCGAAAATCGTTCATAATTTTAAAACCAAGGTTTTCGTATAGTTTTACAGCGGGTATGTTTTTTCTCTTAACGAAGAGGCTTGCCGTTTTTTTCTCCTTAAAAATACAGCTTAAAAGACGTATCATAACCTCTCTGGCAAACCCTTTGCCCCGTTCTTGTTTTACGGTAAATACACCGCCTATTTGGTCTGTATAAAATCCTTGAGCATTTGTACCTGCTTTCGAAACAGGCACACCGTCTTTTTCTGCAAAGAGCACTATATTCTTTGCAAGGGTGTTTTTAAAGTTTTCCAGTATAAATCTGGGGTTATAGTTTTTAGGATTAATTATAACTTCCTCTAACTGATAATCTCTTTCCAGCGGGAAGAGGTTTTTTGCATTTCTTACCGCAGCTCGTTTTATATTAAGTTTTCCGGTCTCGTAGCCTGTCGAAGCAGTATCTTTTGCTCCGTGCGGATTGTACTTTTTAAGGAATTCTTCTGCGGTAATAACCATTAAATAGTAGTTAATCTCCGTATGGGGATTAAGCTTTAACAGCCTCTCTGCAGCTACAACATCGTTCTTTATTCCCATAACAGAGTAGATATTCCTGCGGAAC
>QNBI01000350.1 GCA_003641675.1 Spirochaetota bacterium
GATGCAACAACAATGAGGCTTGCTCTTGAAAAAGGCGAAATTGACCTTGCATACAAAACACTTAATCCTTCTGATATCGCAGACCTTTCAAAGAACCCCAAATTTACAACATATAAGTTAAGCGGTCCATATATCCGCTACGTATGTTTTGAAACCTCGGAAAGTGTTTTCTAGGATAAAAGACTCCGTGAAGCCTTCGGCGCTTTAATTAACAGGCCCGAAATAATGAAAAAGGTTTTCTTAAATCAGAATGATCCTCTGTATTCCATGGTTCCGAAGGGCATGATCTACCATACCGATGACTTTAAAACTACCCTCGGCGACGGAAATATTGCTCTTGCAGAAAAACTGTTAAAAGAAGCCGGTTATTCGGCATCCAAACCTTTTGCTTTTGATCTCTGGTACACTCCGTCCCACTACGGTGATACCGAAGTTAATATGGCTGAAGTTCTTAAAGCACAGCTTGAAAAAACGCCGCTTGTGAAGGTTAATATTAAATCTGCAGAATGGGCTACTTACAAGGATCAGTGGAAGCACAAACAGATGCCCGCATACCTTCTTGGATGGTATCCCGACTATATAGATCCGGACAACTACACCGCAGCTTTTGCAGGGACTTCCGGTTCCAAAGGAATGGGAATATATTTTTCCGATCCTGAATGGGATGCTCTTTTTAAGAAAGAACAGACCAATACTGATTCCGCTGTAAGGAAACAGGTTTTTGAACAGCTGCAGAAAATGTGGACAGACGAATGCCCGACTGTACCTATTTTCCAGGGCAACCTCTACGTTTTTACAAAGAAAAACGTCAAAGGTGTTAATATAGGTCCTACACTTATCTTTAACTACAATGCTATGTATTTAGAAAAATAGGAGCAAGTTTCGATTGCCCGGATTGTTTATATGTCCGGGCAATCTTCTTTTTTTTTAACCTATGAAAAATTTATTACGCTATATAATTACAAGAATCCTATTAACAATTCCAATGATTTTAATACTCCTAACCCTAGTGTTTATAATTCTCCGTGTAATGCCCGGAGACCCTGTTTCTGCAATGTTGGGAGGGCATGCACCGGAAAAGGTAATTGAACAGAAAAAGGAAGAACTGGGACTAAATAAACCCATTGCCCTGCAGTATTTAGATTATGTCGACCAGCTTCTCCACTTTAACCTTGGGAACTCAATGATCTTTAAACAGAAGGTATCCAAGCCTATAAAGGAAAAGCTTCCCGCTACGATAGAGCTCACGCTTTTTGGAATGCTTTTTACCCTTCTATTCGGTATTTTCTTAGGGGCGTATGCGGCTAGCAAGAGAAGGACGGGGAGAGATATCGGCATACGGCTCTATGCCAATATTGTATACTGCATGCCTGTTTACTGGATGGGTTTAATGCTCCAGCTCATTTTTGGTGTATGGCTGAACTGGCTTCCGATTTCCGGAAGAACAAGTGCAAGGATAATGGTCTCAACATTTGAAAAAACAGGCTTTTATACAATAGATACTCTGCTTGCAGGGAATTTCCACGCTTTCGGAGATGTTTTGCTGCACCTTCTTCTGCCTTCATTAACTCTTGGAATTGTACTTTCGGGAATCTTTGTGCGTCTAACCCGGGCAAATATGCTGGATGTTTTAAAGAGTGAATATATACTGTCTGCACGCGCAAGAGGGATTCCTGAGAGGAAAATAGTTTATAAACACGCCCTTAAAAATGCATTTATACCGATTTTAACGATGCTTGGGCTGCAGTTTGCCCTTCTTTTAGCCGGTGCGATTCTTACGGAGTTGACCTTTTCATGGCCCGGAATGGGGCGGCTTTTAATGGAAAGAATATACCTGCGTGATTATCCTACTATACAGGGTGTAATAGTAGTATTTGCCCTGTTTGTTAGTCTTGTTTCTCTTATTGTAGATATTCTCTATGCAACAATAGATCCGCGGGTGAAATACTAGGAGTATAGAATTGTCAGAAAAACAAAATGAAATAAAAGCTTCCAAATATTCAACATCGCAACGTGTCGGGAGAATATTCGGATGGCTCATCAAGGCAAATAAGAAGTACGGTGCGGAATGGTGGATTCTTGTTGCAGGTGCACTTATCATTCTTTTTATAGCCTACACAGCTATTTTCCCATGGACTTTAGCTCCTTACAATCCGCTGGATCAGAATACCGGGCCTCAGCTTATGGCACCGGGCCCGGGGCATCCCTTCGGCACGGATAATTTAAGCCGCGATATATTTTCAAGAATGATCTACGGTTCAAGAACAATACTGGGAGTCGCTATTGCTGCGGCAATTCTTTCATCTTTAATAGGAATTCCCTTAGGTTTAATATCCGGTTTCATCGGAGGTGTTTTTGACAGGGTGTTTTCTCTTATTATGGATTCCGTATACTCCTTCCCGGGCCTCATCCTTGCAATTGCTTTTGCAGCCATGCTCGGGCCGGGTGTAATAAATATTACACTTGCCGTTTCCGTAGTTTATATTCCCACGTATTTTAGGCTTGTTAGAGGGCAAACCCTTACTATAAAGGAAGAAGTATATGTAGAGGCTGCAAGGGCAATCGGAGCAAAGCGGTCTGTTATACTGGGAAAGTATATTTTCCCGAATGTAATTGCAACTGTTGTCGTTATTTTTTCTCTTAACATAGCGGATGCCATTATGACAGAAGCGGCTCTTTCGTATATTGGACTCGGTCTGCCGGCAGGTATTCCCGACTGGGGCATGGACCTGTCTATGGGCAAAAAATTTCTGCCCTCGGGTACATGGTGGATGATCACTTTTCCAGGTGTAATGATTATGACGCTTGCCCTCGGTTTTACCATGCTTGGAGAAGGTTTATCCGAAATTCTAAACCCGAGACTTCTGGAGCGTTAGTTTTGAGTGAAGCAATATTAGAAGTCAAAGATTTACGTATAGATTATCCTATAAGTATAGGCACTGTACGTGCAGTAGAAGGGGTGAGTTTCACCTTGAACAGAGGCGAGGTTCTGGGTCTGGTCGGGGAATCCGGCTGCGGTAAATCTACCCTGGGATTATCCATGTTAAGGCTTATCCGCCCGCCGGGGAAAATATCCGGAGGGAATATTCTGTATAAGGGCAGGGATATAATTAAAATGTCCGAGAGAGAGATACTAAAACTCCGCGGGCAGAATATTGCAATGGTTTTTCAGAATCCACTTACATCTTTAAATCCTCTCTTTACGGTAAAGCATCATTTTCTTGAGACGATTCATTATCATAAACCGGAAATAGAGAAGGATAAGGCAATTGAGATGACGGGAAATATTCTCGAAAATCTAGGAATAGATAGCGAGCGGATGCACGAGTATCCTCACCAGCTCTCAGGAGGAATGCGGCAGAGAATTATGATAGGTCTGGGCCTTATTATGGAACCGGATATCCTTATTGCCGATGAA
>QNBI01000351.1 GCA_003641675.1 Spirochaetota bacterium
GCCTGTCGATGAGCAAAATGGGTATAGGAGCCGCACTATCCTACAGCATAAATGCAAAATTCATGGTGCCGAAATCATGGGTGGGATCTATCCTTCTTCCTTATGTCATGGAATTTAATATGTCCGCAAGTACAGAGAAACTCGCAGCGATTGGTAAACTCCTCCGGCCGGAAAGCTCAGAAATCGAAACAGCAGACGAAGAGGGCCTTGAAATGGAAAACGAAACAGGACAAAATGCCCCGATAGAAGAGGCGAATAACGCCGTAGAAACTGTGCGGGAATTATTGGGTTCTGCAAAGCTTGCGACAAGACTCAGAGATTTTGATCTCGAAATAGATGATATGATCGAAATTGCAGGCTCTGCCCGTTCTTTTGATATGATGAATTATCTGCCCCGCCTTGTATCAACCGAAGATCTTTACGAAATTATAAAAGCCGCTTTTTAGAAACCCAAATACATGTTTCCCATTTATAAACTTAAAGAACTTCCAGAAAATACAAGAATTAGAAAAATCGTAGCCATATTAAAATCACTGGAAATACAAATTAATTCTTTAAAAACAGTGGATAGAAAATACATCTCAGGCATAGCCGGGTCTCTGCCGAACTTATTCCTTAATACAGATGAATATAGAATGACGAAAACAGCTCTTTCTAAAGGAAATGATAAGGAGCTTTTAAGAGCCGTAAACGCTTTGCGTCATTATATACAGAAGTATCTAAAAATAGAACCGGCAGAATGGGACATGCTGAACTATGAAACCGATACTCTGGACAAGAAAAAACGCACAATACTGCCTTTTTATGTATATTTGGAGGATATACGGTCCCCCTATAACGTAGGTGCTATTTTCAGAACGGCAGAAGCTTTTGCCGTAGAAAAGATATATCTCTCTCCCAGGACGCCTCTTCCCCATCACCCAAGAGCCTCGAAAACTGCGAGAGGGGCAGACAAAATTGTTCCGTGGGAAACAGCTAAACTTAAGGATATCCTTTCCGGAGCTTTAGAGAATGATATTCCTGTATTTGCACTTGAACTGGGAGGAACGAAAATAGACAGTTTCAGATTCCCCGGGAAGGGTATAGCCTTAATAGGCTCGGAAGAGTTAGGTTTAAGTCCGGATGGACTTAAAGCAGCAGATAAGAGCCTTGGGAGAGTATCCATACCCATGGGAGGAGCCAAAAGGTCTTTAAATGTATCTGTGGCATTCGGTATTCTCATGTTCTACTGGCTTTCCAGGAACACTTAAGCGATAAACTTTACAGCGCGCCATGACAGGAAGGAAAAATACTCTCTATTCTGATACTCCCAGTACCTCACAGTCCTTCCCCGGACCGCTTTGCATAGTATAGATTCTATTACATCCAGCATATTTTTCGGTGCAGAGCTGGTTTCCCCCAAAAGAATAGACCTTGGAACCAATGCGGAGAGTTCACGGTCCGGAAGTCCGGCAGAAAAAACCCGGCCGCTCTGTTCTTTAATTCTTGCAGTTACCTTGATATGTTCGGATTTTACAGCTGTCTTTATAGCCAAAACTTTTCCATACATTTTTAAACCCCTTCTATGAATTCTGCAGTTACATAATAAATAAAAGAGGTTCTTTTTACTTTTACCTTTAAATTTATAGCTAAAAATACGGTTATTATGGCTGAATTACGGGTTCAGAACTATTTCATAGTTAATTGCAGCAGTCTTATTAAGCATCGCGGTTACACCGCAGTATTTCTCCTGAGACATTTTTATAGCCTTCTCTATTTTATCTATATTAAGATTGTCACCTGTAAATATATAGTGCAGCATTATTTCTTTAAAAACCTTCGGATGTTTATCCGTAAGCTCCCCCTTAACTTCAAGTTTAAAGGAATTCCACTCCATTCTCATTTTACGCAGGAAATATACAACGTCCATCCCTGTACATCCTGCAAGCGAAGATAATACAAGCGGTTTCGGTCGCGGACCTTTATCGCTGCCCCCTACCGTATCATCTGCATCTATTGTGAAGTGATGGCCCTGAAGTTCTATATCAAACTCCATTCCTCCTTTCCATTCCGCTATTGTCTTTTCACTCAAAACCAACTCCTTAACAGCTTACCCTACGCCTTATTTAACAGGCTGATTTCCCGGATACTTTACCGGCGCAGGGCTCTCTCAATTTCCGGCTGATTAAACCCCACAATAATTCTTCCATGTATATCAATAACAGGTACTCCCATTTGTTTTGACTTGCGTACCATTTCGTCCGCCCTTCTTTTATCCGATGCGACATTGTACTCTCTAAAGGGTATCCTTCTCTCCCGAAAGTACTGTTTTGCCTTTCTGCAAAAAGAACATGATGGCGTTGTGTAAATTACTATTGCCATTTCTGCCTCCCAAGATGTTTATAGTGAAAATAATATATTCAATTTTCATAGTCAAGATTAAATTAAACACGAATTTTTGACCATTCTTATTACATTGAAAAAAATCTGTTAATAGTATAAAAATAGATATGGATATTTCATTAGCAGGAATTAATATAGATACAATTTTACTGGACAGGATAAAGAACGCCCTCGGCGAAGATGCGGAAGCTCTTACGCCGGAAACTCTCTCTGCTTCGTATGCACGGATCTCTCGAAGCCAGAGAACAGTTAAAGAATTAAGGGAGAAATCTATAAAAGAGGTAGGAAAGGCCCGGAGGTCCAATGAGAGAATTATCTTTGAAATGGGCCATGCATCTGTTGCAGAACATGCTGTTTTTAACTTTGACATTCTTAATGTATCCCGTTATGCAGTTGAGTTTATAGAAAGTTTTAGACTGGCATCTTTTACAGAAAAATCACAGAGATACGTCCTGTTCAAGGAGCAGTATAAAATTCCCGAAGAAATTGCCGGAGGCAGGTATAAATTCGAATATGTTAGCACAATACACAAGCTTGCCGTAATATATTCCGAAATCTACGAAAAACTTATTAAAAAGGATATCAAGGAAGAATCTGCGAAGGAAGACTCAAGATACGCTACAAGCCTTGCAACCCTCACACAGCTCGGCATGACAATAAATGCAAGAAATCTAGAGTATATGATAGTACGGCTTAAAAATTCACCCCTTATCGAGCTAAAGGATTTCGCAGCAAAAATTTACAGGAGTGTTGAAAATATAGTTCCCTCTTTGGTTAAGTATGTAAATGAAGATCCGTACTACAGAAATTACTATTCCCGCGGCATAAGTTCCGAGGACGAGGGTATACCCTTTAAAAGTACAATATCCCCCGATGCAGCCCCTTCCCATGATGCACCATCATACACTGCCCCCTCATATACAGTACCATCATACACTGCACCAGTAGTAAAACTTATAAACTACGATAAAGACGGAGAAGATAAAATACTGGCAGCCATACTCTACAGAAATGGAGTAAATAACTTTGCCCGATA
>QNBI01000352.1 GCA_003641675.1 Spirochaetota bacterium
CTTCCTTCTTTACTTCTTCTTTTTTTGGCTTTTCCGCTGCAGGAGGTGTCGGAGCAGGAGTCTCTGCTGTCTTAGCCTCTTTTTTAGGCTGTTCTGTCGGAGGTGGCTGATGACCGGGCACCTTATCCGGACTTAGCTTTTTAAAATCCAGTCCCTGCATAAGCTTGTTGAGCATATCGGGGGGTATTTTCACAGGTGCAAATGTAGCTGCAAATGCATCCGCCATTTGGCCTGCCCCTATCTGTATAGTCTGTCCTGCTTTATTGGTAAAATCTATTAGACCCTCTGTTACAAATGCAGTTTCTTCCGAACCGGGAAGCACCTCCATCCCGAGGTCTGTCCCCCGGACTCCTGCAACTGTTGACGGACCCTTAAACTCATACTGCTCGCTTCCCGTAGCTTTTCCTGCAACAGCCCTGAACTTTCCGACAGCTATGGAAAACACGTTTTTTCCTGAGCCGTCCATCGCCTGCAGACCTTCGAGCTTAAAATTTGTATTTTCCGATACCTTGATTATAGAACCATTCGGATCAAGCGAAAGCTCTGCATAGTCTGCTGCCTCTGTAACAATTGTTGAACCTACCGGTATCTCAAAACCGAAGTAGAGATCGGATGAGTAAAGCTCGGCGCCGTCCGGCTCTACAATACGGAAAGCTCCGCTGGAATCCTCGTAGTACTCAAGCAGCGCCGAAGCCTGCACTGCTTTAGCCTTTTCCTGCTGTGAAAAAACAACCACTGCAGGTATTAAAAGCAGAATAAATATAAAACCCGAAATTAATTTCTTCATAGAGACCTCCATTTAATTAAAATAACTGGATAGAACTTTCCAGTCCCGAGGTGATTTCCCATGGATTAGAATCGGCTGCTGCGTCCGGTACATACTTTATTCTATAAACAAAAGATATCATTGCAGGCCCGGTCTCATAATTGAGCTGTGCTTTAATTACTGCATCCTCCGGACTTACAAGATCGCTCCATGTTTTTATCAGCTTCTTATCGTAGCTTGCATCAAATGAAAATCCCTGAAGAATATTATTCTTCACTTCGAAGATGCCTGTTAAATGAGGATAATTCATCATGTTATCTGTATCACCCGCAACAACTTCACCAAAGGGCCCGTCTATTCCGATATTAAATACGATGCTGTCATCCAGAAATGAAGTTCCAATACTTGCAAACCACCCTACATAAGCCGGAATTTCATTTCCGCTGTTAACAAGTTCGTACTTCACCGTACGGAAAAGATCGTAGGAGGAATCGAAATAATCGGGAATAAAATTTTTACCCAGGATACGCAGCTGTGCGCCATAGGTTAAAAAACTTATGAGCTTGCCGCCGAAGCCGAGCATACCGCCTACAGATTTGCCGGCCAGGGAGGCTACATCGCCGAAAGTTGCGAGAGATACAGCAGGATTAGATAAAAGCGGAAGGCGAAAATCCGTTCCGAAAGCTATAACACCTTCCTGTACTGAAGTGTCAGGATCCAGGTCAGGAGACTGTGCATAGACATTTGTATCTGCGGCAAATGTCGCTCCCACCTGCAGGTTCTTTGCAATCGGTATATCGGTAAAAACAAAAGGCCGCACATAGAGCCTGGAGCCTATAACATCAAACATTGCAAGGTTTCCAACAACACTTTCAAAACCCACCAGCGGGAAGTTAAACAGCGAGCCGTCCAAATCAAAGCTTAAACCGAAAATCTTTTTCTCGGGGAGAAGCAGAGTATTTGAGTAATTCCCCATAATAAAACCATTTCCCAGTGTAAAATCGTCTATAGAGCCTAATTTGGCATAGATGGAATCGCCCTTTACACCGTAGCGGACATAGCGTATTAGAGGCAGGTAGAGCCCTAATATTTTTGAAAAAGTAACAGGATTATCAGGAACCCAGTCAGCTGTTCTAATGGCAAACTCATTCGCATTTTCTCCTCCGGTAAAATTATAGTGAAGTGTTACATCGAGGCCAAGACCAATTTTACCGAATGAAATATCAGGATTAAAACTTAACTTCTGGTATGTAACCGTTTCACCGTTCTCAGCAAAAGACTGAGTACCAATTACCAAAGACATGCCCATATTAAAAGGATTTTCAGTTTCTTCTGAAAAAATCGGTAAAACAAGGATGACTGCAAAAATTACAGACAAAACCGATAATCTTACCTTTCGTGTCATATAAACCTCCTTGCAAATTCTTTAAATATATTATAGCACCTTTTCCGCTAAACTTCCAATCTATTTATAATAAATTGCCGAAGACTTTTTACAAATAGTGTGCATACTCCATGGACAGGCACAATGAGCCCTGCATACCTTTTAGAATTTTACTTTAACCTCTAATCCGGCGCTAAAGAGTATCCGGAATGCCTTTTGCCCGGAAGTACCGCTACCCATACTTTCATAATCGAAACCCACTTTGGAGTTTAACTTAATATAGCCGTAATCCGGCAGTACGATAGAGGATTCATGCCCTACTGTAACATTAACGGGATGTGAGTTTTCCGTACTGCCGGACAAGGTTTCCGTATTCTTAATAAAACTCCCCTTCATAACCTTTTCGGGAACATACGGTATGTCCAACCCTTTTCCCGGTTTTATATTCCAGATAAAAGAAAAACCTGTTGAGTCCGAATACTGTATTTCCGTCTCATTTGCCAGTTTTAGCAGATGTCGTAATGTAAGAGTATCATTATCTCCCCAGAAGAGGGTTAAATACTGTTCCGCCGAAAGACTGTACTTTGACACACTATAATCGCCGTTAAAATTCATATCTAAAAACAACGAATTGCCGAACTCATCAGAGCTGTAAAAATTAAAAAACGGATAAGCTCCCAGCTTTCCAAAGAGATTTAAGGCAGAAGATCGGAGCTTTAATCCGGCTGTATAGGCATCATCGATTTCATTAAAATCCCTATTAAGCTCTCTTTTAAAACTGACTGCAAGCATAGACGGTGCTATCAGGTCTATAATTCTTGAACCGTAGTTTCTTGAAAGATTAATTAGAAAACCGGGAGTATAGCTTGCCTGCTCATAATTCTGCGTTAACAAGGAAAAAGCATCCTTTAAATTTTCCCCGACCATTTCCTTAAAAGGTATTCCTGTCCCTATATAGCTGTTCAGGAAAATATCTTTTTTTAGTTTTTCTATATCCTCTATAAGAGCAGCATTTCTGTTTTCGCCAGATATTAGTTTAAGCTCCCTTGTGTATTCCGGCGTCACAGACAGGGCGTTTCCGCCTTCCGGAAAGAATTTTAAAGGCACCTCCACAGAAAGATAAAGCCTGTCCCTTAGAACGTCGCTGTTTTCGGTACTCGTTTCCGCACCGATCTTTATACTAGCAGGCCTGGTGTCCAGGCTAATCCCGGTATTCAGCGAAAAGAGCCTGTCAGTTTCCGCCTCCGAAAAATATGGAACAA
>QNBI01000353.1 GCA_003641675.1 Spirochaetota bacterium
CGCAGAGTACAGAAGGGGACAGCATGGCATTGGGCACAGCAAACGGCGCAGGCGGTTCGGCAGGCGGCCAGGCAGGGTCCGTTGGGTCTGCTGTAACCGGCAACGCCGCAGAGCGGATAGAGGTAAAAGATGGCCTTAAGGAAGGGGATACAGTTATTGTAAAGCCTCCTCCTGTTTTAAGGGAAGGCATGCTTGTTAAATACAGAAGGGGAAGCGGGAAATGAAGCTTAAAGGTATTATACATCTGGCAGGAATACTTCTGCTGTTAACAGGGTGCTCGCTTATTGATCTGAGAATACTAAAAATAACAACAAACCCTGCAGGCGCTAATGAGATTTTAGGTGAAGATGAAGCTATAGCTGTTAATTTTAACCGGGAAAATGTAGAGAGAAAAACGGCCGAACAGGCTGTTGCTGTCGCTGAGGGAATCGGCAGAACAGGGGACATCGTGGAAACCGATTTTAACTGGGACGGCTCTGTACTAACGGTTGTCCCCGTTAAGAAACTAAGCCCCGGAATGCGGTACAAACTGACTGTAAAGGGTTTAATAGGTTTTAAAGACGGTCGGAGCTATACAGCAGATATAGGCATACCATTTTACTACGTATCGGATGGCGAAAGGCCCTACCTTGTATCTTTTTCACCGGAAGACAACAGTGTCTGCGGTGTGGAGGTAAGTATAAGTCTCACATTTTCATCCGGAATTAATGAGAAGAGCTTTAAGGATAATTTTTCGGTAAGTCCCTCATCGGAGTACAGCCTAAACTGGAACGGGAACACTGTAGTTATAAGTCCGAATGATAAATGGGAGAACCTTACAAGGTATACCTGGAGTGTAGGAGAGGATGTTGCCGGTACAGAGGGCATACCAATTGCGGAACCTTACTCTCACAGCATGGTGGTAGGGGACGATTCATCACCGCCCGGAATCTCGGCTTTCTATGCTGCGGATTTTACGGGCAATGTTACTACGCCCGGACAGGCCGATCTTAACTATCTTGCCTACCGGGATGTAATATACATGGTATTTACAGAGGCTGTAAAGGACGAAAGCCTCTCTTCATCTTTTCAGATTTCACCTTCCTTCGATGGTTCTTTAATTGAATACAGTTCCAATGAGTATATTTTTTCACCGTATCAGGGCTGGGATTTTAAGACGGAGTACACTCTTACAATCGGCACAGACCTTGAGGATTTATCCGGAAATAAAATGACAGAACCAGTGAACATAATTTTTAAACCGGATATCCTTATTAATCCTGTAAATGTTGTACAGATCGACGGAAACGGCGACAATACATTTTCTCTTAATACTTTTACTTCTTCCGTTCCTGTTTCTGCAGATGTGGATGCTTTCGGGCAGTACTCATTTACAATAAATTTTGATACTACTTACGGGGTTGAAAACAGGGCGAGCGTAGAGAATGCAGTTGCATGCACAGCATACTTTCCGGCAAACAGCGAGCCTGTGAGGAACAGTATAGTCTGGAACGCTTCGGGGAACAGGGTCACCCTGGGATACACAGGTTTTGTGGCTTCAGTTCCTCCCCATGAAGAAAATATATACAAATTAATAATCCGCGGAGGAGAGGAAACAAAAAATGCTTCCGGCGGCTACATTCCGGATGATGTTTATATCTATATAAAGGCGGAGTAGTTTTGGATACAAAAACCGGCTGTATAAAAGCATCAGCCTTATTTCTGATTATCGGAATAGCCCTGGCTGCGGCATCGTGCAGTATTTTTAACTTTCTGCCGCTGGAAATTAAAGACTGGTCTCCTAAAGAAGAGTTAATAGATTCTGTTGAAGGCATAGTTATATCTGTGAGCTTTTCCTCGCAGGTTGATAAGGTTAAGACAGAAAGCTCTTTTTCTCTGCTTGAAAATGGTAAAAGATTGGAAGGTAAATATGAATGGCCGGAGTTTAACAGTCTAAAGTTTATCCCGGTGCATACACTAATGGAAAATGCACAGTATGAAATACAGGTATCAACGGACTGTGAGGATTTAAATGGGAACTCTCTGCTTAAGCAGTTTTCCCACCGGTTTTCAACGAGCAGTGATAGAACAAGGCCGGAAGTTATCTCCGTATCTCCGAATGATGAAAGCACTGTGAGCGGAAGACAGACCCCTTTGGTTATTAATTTTTCCGAGCCTGTTGATAAATCCTCTTTCTATGAGAGTTTCTCCGTTTCACCCGACATTTCAGGAAGCTTTAAGTGGGCTTCGGAAAACAGCACGGTAACATTTACCCCGTTAGAGGAGTATGAGTATCATACAGACTACACGGTGACTGTGACAGAGGAGCTTAAAGACCTCTCCTTTAATACCCTGAATGAGGATTATATTTTTAAATTCTCTGTCGGTACGGATAAGGATAAACCGTTTATTTTAAGTGCAGGCGAAAGCGGGGGTTCATTAAATTTAACCGCAGACGACCCGGAAGACGGAATTTTAACCGTTAATTCGGGTTGGGAAGCGGACTGGAATTTCACTATTATCTTTAATGAAGATGTGGATACGGATAGCCTTACTTCCGCTCTGGACTTTTCACCGGCTGTAAATATCAGCATGGATAATTCCGGGCAGAAGTATCTTTCACAGGCGACCTTACTTCCGGAAACCCGCCTCGAATACGGAAAAACTTACAAGCTCAGCATAGACGGCAGCGTCAAGGACCGCGAAGGTAGTGCATTGGAGCCTTTAGTCTATTATTTTACCGTAAACGGTCCCAACACAAAGCCTCCCGAAATTACCCGCATTGTATTTTTAGAGGACCCTGTCTCTCCTTTTGCACTAACAGAGCTTAACTATGGCGATACCCTTTCGCTCGCCGATTACCCGGATTCACCGGGAAGTACGGAAGGTTTTTTTGATATCTATATAAGTGCGGCGGATGTTTTATCTGTGGATATGGATGAGCTTAAACTCATGGTTATGAGCCATTTTGATATAAGTATTACAAACAGTGCGGCGGAATTTATAACAAAAGGGGTTGTGATAGACCCTGAATCCGCAGGCGAAACTCCGGTGCCGAATCCTTCACCTGCTGCAGATGAGATTGTGGCGAGAGTTTTTATGGATATTTCGAACAGCAGCGGAACTGCGGGAATCACAGAGCTCTCCCTTTCGGAGGGTTTCGAAGACGGAAACGGGAATGAGATAGCCGGGAAATGGCTTATGCATTTGCAGAAGAATTAGAGGTATGGCGAAGCGGCTCGTTGTGAGAATGGCCTCGCCTTTAGGAAACAGCGGGGTTTGCTTAATTAGCGGAAGAGAGTTTATTTGTACGGTTTAATTCTTACATCATTAAAACGTCCCGTGTCTGTAATTATGCTCTATATCGGGGTTATGGTTATCGGCATTATTTCCGGGCTTAATATCCCGCAGGAGTACGTTCCCGATATTGC
>QNBI01000354.1 GCA_003641675.1 Spirochaetota bacterium
TATGAGAAGTACTAAGGTTATTATGTGTCAAGTGTCACCTCTGCAACATACTTAGAGTTTAGTTTTTTAATAGTTAAGTCATTGTAAGTCACTGCCTTGACTCCTGAACTTAGTTCATAGTTTTTTAGGTTGTTGTCTCCTAATAGAACGCACCTAAGCTCATATTTTTGTGGGTTCTTGTTCAAGTTCATTTCCTTAATTTCTGCTGTCAAAAATCCTTCAGTGTCCAGGAGAAACAAGATTTCTTCTAAAAATTTTATCATCAAATTTTCTAAATTCGAAGCTTTCAAAAATATTTTTTTCTCAACGACCTTCCTAACTTTTTTATAGTCAACCATCACATTTATCATTGCTAAAGCAGAGTTTTCTAAGAGCTGTTCAATACTATTACCAAAAGCTCTGAATCTTACATCCGCGGTTTTTGGTAGATACTCAAATCTCTTTATCATGTTAAAACCTCGCCAAAAAACCTTCAGTTAGTAAAGTTCTATTCCAGCTCCAAACTCAGAATTTTCATCTTTGTTGTCCTTATCATTTCCTTCTTCAACGTTCTTTTTATCATCTGAGAACATATCTGAAAAACCTGAATTCCCAACTTCAAACTCTCTTGTTTCTGATGTGCTGTGTTTTGTTTTCAGTAAATCGTTTAATAAATTTATTGCTAGTTTTATCTCTTCTGAAGAATCTGTTTTTGTATCAATTGTTATTCTCATGATATCACCTCATTCTTTCCTCCAATAATAAAGCCTTATTATTTTAAATGCTTTGTTTGTTTCGTTGCCTGATATGAATAAAAATTCTGAAAAAACCCTTTTATGATTCAAGACTAGGTAAGCGTTAGTGTTGTTTGTAATTAGTATGCTGAAGTTATAATTTCTTGCAACTGAGTGAAATCTCTCCTGGATTAAGCTCCTAACCAAGGTGTTGTTATTACTAATAACTGCATTTCTGAAATTAGGATTATACATTAGAGTCTCAAGGATGTTTGGTTGTTCTTCAACCTTACTTGTATTGAGTTGTGGAACAGCGTACATTAAAAACATGAATGTAATAACAACTGCTAATGTCATTTCGAGAGTTCTCATCAATGATTTTTTACCAAGTTGCAATTGAAACCTTAACATCCTCAACACTCCCATTCTCATAAAGTAATGGTTTTATTATGGTTTTTGCGTATACATTAACAATATCACTCGTTAGTGTTCCGTAAACAAATGTTTCATTATGAGTTGTGATATAAACACTAAAGTGTCTTGATGTTGGAAAGTTTTGTGATAAAATGTTGTAAACATATGTTGTATTTCTGAGTATGCTTGGATTTATTCCAGAAAGAACTTCAACATTTCCAAATGAGTAATAATAAGAATCTCTTAAAAGAGAAGTTTGTGTTGTTGAGTTATGAGCTACAATCAAACAATAAAAGTTTGTGTTAAATGTTGAGTTAATAATTAGGTATAAATAATCATTAGAGGTGCAGAATGTTATTTCTGAATTTTTGCTCAGCAAGAAGGAAATTCCAACATCATTATTATAAAAATCTATATAATCGGATGTTATGTTAAAACATTTTTGATTAGAGTAGTTTAGTGTGTTGGTGTTTTTGTTGTTAGAATAAAAGTTTGTAAAGTTAGCTAACTCAAACTCAAGTGAGATATTATGCTGTGTGTTATCCTTATGGTCTACAAAGTAGTATAATCTTGGTTTGTAAGCAAAGACATAATAAGTGTTGTTGTACTCTTTTGAAATTGTTTTATAAACTAATATCCTGTTCAAGTTTCGCAGTGTTGTGTTCTCAACATCAAGTGCTCTATTGTTTAAACTCGTAGAAAAACTCTTTACCAAAGTATAATTTTTAAATGTTATATTTGAGATTCTGTTATTATAAAAATCAACTCTAAAATCTCTCGTGGTTATAAAACTGTAATTCGCAATTATTTGATTAAAGGCCTTGTGTTCGTAACTAAAATTGGAATTCATAATGTAAAATAGATTCTTCGTTGAGAGATTAGGCATAATTAGGATTCTCCCCTCATCTGTATAGAAGAATTCATTCTCAAAGGCTGAATCTTTGATTATTGTGTTATTGTAAGACCATGATAGTGGAAAATCAAGTATTAAAGGTTCCTCACCACTTATGTTAGATTTGACAAAGAGAACTATTCTATGAACATTCCAGTATAATCTTTTTATGTTGGTTTCAACAATCTTATTTAAGGACTCTGTGCTTGTGTCGGAGCTTAGGTTTGGTCTTATGAAGAAGAAAACCCAGCTTAGATACAATAAAAACAATGAAACGCTAATGATTGTATCTATTTGAGTTGAAGCTTTTTTTTGTTGGTGATGCATAACAAATTGTTTGTTGTTTAAGTATTTAAAATTATTGAGGAACTATCCAAAATCCTATTTATCAAAATATTTTTATATGTTATTGTTATTCCAAGTGATATGACTAAGAGAGAAAAGTATGATGCGAAGAAGGTTGAATCAGAAGTGCTTGAATTTTGGAAGAAAAACAGGATTTATGAGAAGGTTAAAGAGAAGAACAAGGGTAATGAGAAGTTCTATTATTTAGATGGGCCTCCATACACAACAGGAGCAATCCATATTGGCCATGCATGGGGTAAGGCTTTGAGGGATTCTATAATGCGTTTTAAGAGAATGCAAGGTTTTGATGTTTGGGATAGACCAGGCTTTGATATGCACGGTTTACCAATAGAGGTTGCTGTTGAGAAGAAACTTGGGATTAATGACAAAAAACAAATCACGCAAGAGTTTGGACTTAATAAATTCATAGAGGAGTGTAAGAAGTTTGCTCTTGAACAAATGTATCCTATGATAAGAGATTTTAAGAGAATTGGTGTTTGGATGGATTGGGATAATCCTTACATGACTATTACAAATGATTATATTGAAGGTGCTTGGTGGGCTTTGAAAAGAGCGGGTGAGAGAAAACTATTGTATGAAGGCCTAAAAACAATGACTTGGTGTCCCAGGTGTGCAACAGCTCTTGCTAAGCACGAGCTTGAGTATAAGACAATAACTGAAAAATCAGTGTTCGTGAAATTGCCGGTTTTGGATGAGGAGAATAAACCAACAAACACTTATCTAATAATCTGGACTACAACACCATGGACTTTGCCATTTAACCTTGCAGTGATGGTTCATCCTGAATTTGAATATGTCAAATTAAAGGTGGATGATGAATACTGGATTATAGCTAAACCATTAGCTAACTCTTTAATGGGGATTGTTGGTAAGAATTATGAGGTTGTTGAGGAGTTCAAGGGTGAAAAGTTAGATGGTTTAAGGTATAGACCACCTTTCTGGGAAGAGGTTCCACAAGCTAAAACACTCTTTAAGGAGAACAAGAGAGCTTTTTCTGTTGTGTTGTCAAGTGAATA
>QNBI01000355.1 GCA_003641675.1 Spirochaetota bacterium
ACAATGATGAACATGATGAGATTGTAGAAACCTATATTGTTTTAATTGGTTATTTTATAGTTGACAGAATGTCCGTTTTCATCTAATATTAAGTCATCCCAAGATGTTTTTTTTCTTGCTTCATTACACCATAAGAGGGCAATTTAATAATATTTATAAATATCACTTAATGAATGGTATATTATGTTCTGCATCTATTACTTTTATTATGCCATAATACATACAGTTTGTTTTACAAGTAAAAATGTGCATAAAAATTGCCATAGCAGATAAATATGAAGTTGTACGTGTTGGGTTAAAAAAAACAATTGAAGATTATTCTAAAAATATTGAGATAGTGAAGGAAGCATCATACGCTTCTGAAATATTAGAATTTGCCAAGAATAGTACTGCTGATATCTATTTACTGGATATTTTGCTTCCAGATTTAAACGGCGTTATACTAATTAAAAAACTGCTTAAAATCAATTCGAAATCAAAAATTATTGTATATACCATATTGGATGATCCATATTTAATAGAGGAAATATTTATAAATGGTGCAAAAGGATTTCTTCTTAAGAGCGATCCGACAAAACAAATTATTTATGCAATTAATGAGGTCTATAAGGGGAATTACTATATTAGTCCTGGAATATCCGGTCCCATTATTGAAAAACTAATTTTTAACGGTATTAAAAAACACAAGCACAGCTTTAAATTAACTTTGAGAGAAATTGAAGTATTACAGCTTATATGCGATGGCCTTTCCGATAAAGAAATAGCAGCGTATTTTAAAATATCTGTTAATACCGTTCATGTCCATAAGAATCATATTATGAAGAAGTTAAATGTTCACAATGTTGCCCGTTTGGTTCGATATGCCATAAAAACAAAACTGATTATACTGTAATATTTTTTTATTCTACGCTGATTTTCGTACGTCATAGGATTTTATATTTCAAATATGGTAGGAAGTAGTCTCATTAAGGGCTACCCCCTCCCTTCAGAACGGCTCGTACCGGCCATGTAAGCCGATCTTCGATTAAAAACGAAGTCTAATTAGGCTTAAGAGGAACATGTAGCCCAATTATTTAGAAAGATTAACTCTCTGTCTCGAAACCATTGAAGACTCATCGTAAACTTAGCTTCCCTCCTTCGTACAGGATTTAGCATTGGTAAATCTAATGAGTATTTCCCGTAATTTTTTCCTTGGCAGAGAACTCACCAAAAAAATTGGGCCCCTTAATTTCCTTAGGAAAAGAGAAATGGATGCCAAGGCGGCAAAGTCGCTGGCTAATGTTGGCTTGGGAAATATACGGGAAATGGAAGAATCGGTAAATTTTCTCTCAGGCGGTGAGAGGCAGGCTATTTCGATTGGCAGAGCAACATTTTTCGGCGCAAAACTTCTTATCCTGGATGAACCTACAGCAGCACTATCGGTAAAGGAAACAGAATGGGTTTTACGGCTTGTATCCGAAGCTAAAAATAATGGGTTAGCTGTTATTTTTATCTCACATAATGCATATGAAGTATTTGAAGTTGCAGACCGTTTTGTTGTACTGCAGCATGGGAGAAACTATGCAGATTTAACAAGGGAAGAAACAAACCCCGAGGAACTAATTGAGGTTATAGCCGGAAGAATAAAAAAATAGACTTCTGCACGGGTTTTCGCGGTTTCTCGCCGTTTTCTGCATCCGAATGGCCGACAGTACCATCTAACTCATTGTAGTGTATAGTCTTGTAACTTTCTCAGGAAGCCCTAAGTAGTCTATCTTGCACGGAGAGGCAAACGGTTATTCCAACTGTTCCTTCGGCAACGGCAATCATAAATCTTCATTCTCAACACTTCTAATTCGATTCAGCAGTATCGTATACAACAGCGAAGCCAATAATCTCTTTACCACGCCAATCCTGCAGGAATAATAATAAATCTGTCTGTCCCAACCTTTCTTACGCCAGAAATCCCTGTCGATAGTTAAGATTTTTTCAGCCAGCACCCGTTGAACCTGATACGACATCAACGCTTCCAGAGATGGTTTATGATTACGGCTCCCACGTCTTATTGTTTCCACCAGATCTATATATTCTTTTTTCTTCAAATCCACATGAATGTTAGAGACTTTTCTTCCGATGCCTCGTACAGAAACCATTCCCCACTGATAGGCCACTTCACCCAGGTAATGCAACGTCTGTTTCAAAGCAGAACCGGCTGTTGTAACGACTGGTAGAAGCACTTTCCCGGTAAGCTCCGGACGATGAAACCAGCTGCAGGTTCGGTCAATAAAATTCTTAAGGCTTCCGCTCACATGTCTCATATAAACAGGAGTGGCCAATACCAGCCCATCACTGTTAATCATTTTTTCCTTAAGAATATTCATATCATCTTTGATAACGCAGCTACCTTTCGTTATACAGACTTCACATCCACGGCAGGTTTTAATCTCATAGTCGGAAAGATTTACAATCTCAACCTGAAAATCTTCTTTTTCCAACAAATCTTTTAATCCAAGCAGCAGCGACTGTGTTCGTTTCTTTCGCGGACTTCCATTAATCACAACCACTTTATATCCGGACATTTATACAACTCCTTGAAATACCAGGAATAAAATTAGTGCTATTGATAAAACACCGAGAATCCCCGCAATCATCATACCAAGCGTCCTGGAATAACCCTTAGGAGTAATCTGATTATCATTATCTAAAGTCTTGACTGCCGGATAGAGTCTCCAGAAAAATGTAAGAATTGATAAAATGAGTCCGATAACGCTGTATATTTTTGTAACTCTGCTGCCGGTAAGTAGAATAACAATCAACAGAAGTATAAATATCAGTTTTGTTCCTGCTACCCAGTTTATTAAGTACCTGACAAAGGCATGAACTTCAGGATCTGATTTGGATTTTTCATACGCATTAAAAACTCCCACACCATTACCCCGACGAGTTCCAGGAGTAAAATAAAGCATTAAGACATTCAATGTTTCAAGTACCACAAATAATACGATAACAATAGATAAAATATTCATTTTTTTAACCTGAAGCTGAAACCCCATTTTCCTTCAATTTGATCCACTCGCAGTGTTCTATAAATCATGGCAACTTCTCATTTTCAAAGTTTATCATCAGCGGCGGCTTCCCTCATCGTCCTTGCTCACGTACTCGATCAATGGTAGTAATAGTTACAATGCCTGTCAATCAAGTTATCTGGAATTCAGCCTTTTTCAGCTGAAAAGCCGATTATCTCTACATTTTTTCCACAAAAAACTGGTTCCTATCCAGTATCTTTCATTTCCTGCTTATTGATATTCCCGAAAACTGCTTTTTTCTCTTTTTTCCCCTATAGCAGGACATAATACCCCTTTAGATCACTAAAAGAGGAGGAGCTATTCTGATATTTCTGTGTAATCCACCACGGGAGGGC
>QNBI01000356.1 GCA_003641675.1 Spirochaetota bacterium
AATTTAAATTAAAAAAGGAGGTTAATTATGGCTGAACTAAGTAAAAATGCGAGGGCTGGGTCCGGTACTGAGAAATTTTACTGCTCCTGTGGCGGTGAAATCAAAATGAAGACAATTTTCACAAATGGCAAACTGCGGACAGTTGCAGAGTGTCAGCAGTGCCATAGAATAGAAAGAAGACCAAGAGATTTCCGCTAAGAAATCTAATAAGAGAGCAGAGTTCCACGGGCTTGCCCGTGGGGTATCCACGAAATCTAAGAAATAGATTCGGAAGAAAGCATCTTAAACCATTCCCTGTTAGAAGGTGTCTGTACTATGAGTACTCCTCTGCTGTGCAGTACACAGAGGGCTGTACCGTATATGAGCTTCTGCAGTGTATTCATGGTAAGTGTACTGAGAAGATTTCTTAATTTAGCGGTTTCCTTTAAATCCGTGTTAAATATTTTACGGATTTTATGTATAGGCACCAGGTAGCAGTTTATTATCTCTTCCCTTGGAATAACAATGGTTTTATTATCCTTGTCCGTTTTTGGTTTAACGGTGAATAGATCAAGGAGGGTTTTTCTCCCGGATTCCGAATACTCAAGGTAGAGATTATTTTCCATAAGGTATAAAATTCCGAATTTGCTGTTTCTCACTGCGGTTTTTACTTCGGCTATAGATTTATAAACAAGCTTTTCTCCGAGCACCGCTTCTTTATCCGCCCAGTATTTTTTTATATCAGTTTTTCTTTTTTCCATGTTTCCACCTGATTTGATATTTCCGTTCTGACTTTTTCAAGTACAGTTTTAAGTTTTTTCCTGCTTGCAGGATGAGGATAGACATTCATAATTTTAATTCTGTATTGTGTACCGCGAAGGTGTTTAAACAGGTCAATAAATTTCACTATTTTTGTGCCTCCGCCAAGAGCAACAGATACAATAGGGAGTTTAGTGTGCTCTATCATAACCCTTACTGCAGCAGTATGGAACTGTCCTATCTCTCCGGTTCTTGACCGTGTTCCTTCCGGGAAAATAACAGTACACTCTCCCTCTTTTATATTACCTGCAAGTTTTTTAAGTTCTTTTATTGTGGTTTTGAAATCACCTCTTCTGTTAATAAATGAGTGTTTACCGATTCTTGCGCCGAGTGAAATAGTCGGAATACCGAACTTTAAAGCCTTCTTTGCAACAAATTTAAGAAAATGATCGGGGAAGGAGTACAGAACAACAAGGATATCTGCAAGGCTCTGATGATTGCATAGTATGACAAAGGAGGAAGGGAGAGAATCCCTTATTTCAGATTCATCGTGAATGGTAAAACCGGCATATATCTGTGCGTATCTGTAAACAGCTCTTGTACGTTCTTTCTGGAATTTTTTAAAGTATGCATCAATATCTTTCTTGAAAAAAAGATAATGAAAGCGTAAAATGAAATCATAAACTACAAAGTCGAATATTAAACAGGCAATAAAAATAATTGTTCCAACCATATAAAACTCTTTTTATTTTATGCCTCTATTAAAATTATTTATTACTATTTTCATTTTCTTAATAAATTCCGGGGTCGTCCCGCAGCAGCCGCCTATAACATTTACACCGATTCTTAAAAGTTCAGGTATGTAAGATGCGTATTTCTCTGCCGTCATCTTATATGCTGCTTTACCGTTTATGAGTGCCGGTATTCCCGCATTGGCCTTTATCCAGACAGGATGGCTTGTCAGTTTTCGTATTTCACGGGCTACGGGGATGTAATTTTCTATACCCGTACCGCAGTTCGCCCCTATTATATAGGCGCCTTCCTGTTCTGCACGTTTTACACATTGTTCCGGAGTGTTGCCCATCATTGTTCGAGGGCCGTGAGGAGTGGGATCGTATGTCATTGAGGCTATAACCGGAAGATTTGTAGTTTCTGCACTTGCACGTACTGCAATACCCATTTCATCGATATCACTCATAGTTTCTATAAGAATCCATGAAGCTCCGCCCTCTTTTAACGCAGCAGCCTGTTCTGCAAATGAATCGTAGAGTTCCTTTTCTGTAACTTCGCCCATAACAAGCATTTTGCCAGTCGGCCCTATATCCCCTGTAACTACTGCCTTACCCTTAACGACTTCTGCTGTTAGCTGTGCTCCAATTTTATTAAGTTCAAAGGCTCTTTCGCCTAGTCCGTGTCTTTCCAGCCTTATCCTGCTGCCGCCGAAAGTATTAGTTAGAATAAATGTGCTTCCTGCATTTAAGTATTCTAAAGCAATTCCTTTCACCCTGTCCGGATGTTCTATATTCCAGAGTTCAGGGGGGTCTCCGGTTTCGAGTCCCAGCTTTAAGAGTTCCGTACCCCATGCTCCGTCTGCCAGTAGTACAGTTTTTTCATCCCATTCTTTACCCAATATTTTCATATTGACAGTTTAACTGGAAATGACGATTGTGAAAAGATTAATTTTCTATTATATTACTGTTAATATGAAACCTTACATTCTCTACTATCCGGTTGTTGTTATTACCTTTGCAATTATTGCCGGGCACATATTAGTTCTATTGGGAGTACTTTTAAACCGCCTTCGTGATTTGGTTTTTATAAAAAAACTAAAAACAGACTCGGAGCCAGGTTTTCCCGAAGGTTCAGGCGAGTTGGTTTCCGTTATTGTTGCGGCAAGAAACGAAGAAAAGAACCTTCCGGAACTAATAGAATCTTTAAGAGAACAGTCGGATAAATATTTTGAGATAGTCTTTATAAATGACCGTTCCACAGACGGAACAGAAACTGTCCTGGAAAACATAAAAGAGGAAATGGGCGATAGGGTAAAAATTATTGTTAATAATCATGACCCGGAGGGCTGCAATCCCAAACAGTTTGCCCTTGATCTGGGAATAGAAGAAGCAAATGGGAGTATACTTCTTTTTACAGATGCCGACTGTGTAGTTCCAAGCGGCTGGGTTGAATATTACAAACACTACTTTGACAATTCGAGAACAGGAGTTGTTTTCGGCCAGCTTTCAGTAAAAGATAACGGCTCTTTTTTTGAACGGTACCAGGCCTTCGACCAGCTTCTGCTTCATCAGTACAATTCCGGTACTGCTGGGTTGGGACTCCTTACCGGATGTTTTGGAAACAATTTAGCAGTGCGCAGGGAAGTTATAGACGCAATTGGTGGTTTTAGGGCTCTGGGGTATACTACAACAGAGGATGCTGCACTTTTAGGGGCTGTCAACAGGCAGAAAAAGTGGAAGGGCAGAGTCTCCACATTAAAGGAGACTATGATAGAGACAGCTCCCCAAAAAAGCTGGAAAGGATTTATGTCCCAGCACGTACGGTGGAACATGGGAGGATTCTACGCGGATGATTTGCAATCAAGACTGGGCTATAGATTTATTGTTCTGTACCTTGTTTTCAGTATACTGCTAATTCCTGCTGCGGCAAT